>CAZQUK010000012.1:0-357 GCA_964596435.1 uncultured Oligoflexia bacterium | reverse complement strand
AAGTCCATCAAGACCGTCCGTTAGGTTTACAGCATTAGAAGTTCCTATTATTACAAATACAGCAAAGGGTATGAACCATACGCCAAGGTCCATGGATAAATTTTTAAAAAACGGAAACTTTAGGCTTGGTGGTGTGTCTCTGAGTAAATAAATAGCAACAGCAATAATGATTGCTGCAATTGCCTGTAATACTAGTTTTTGTTTTCCTGTTAAGCCTTTTGAGTTTTTTTGTCTTATTTTAAGATAGTCATCAATAAAACCTATGAGACCAAAAAATAAAATGGAACCAAGAGCGAGCCATGTGTTTTTATTTGCAAAGTCTGACCATAATAAACAGGATGAAGCTATTGATAGCAG
>CAZQUK010000011.1:0-20912 GCA_964596435.1 uncultured Oligoflexia bacterium | reverse complement strand
CATGGAGGTAATCAGTCCTCGTTTTATGAAGTTTGGTCATCCATTACTTCTTTCTGACGGAAAAAAAAGTGACTATGCCAATTTTCTGGATTTCATTCAAGTGGGTTATTTTATAAATAAAATCCGAGGGTTATGTCATGATTCCCTGGGTATGCACTTGACTCAAGTTGTGTGTCCTTTAATTACGAGGACTTAACGCAGATTCAATCATTCGATAATATATGAGTCCACGACTACCAGAAGTGCGTCTATTGAACCTGAAAACAAACTCATCTAGGTAGGGTTGGATTTCTTTCATATCTATTCCGCCATGGTAGGTACCAAGGTACCGCAGCCACTCGATGTACTTGAGGCATGAGCCGTTCATCGTCACCGTCAACTTCCTCCCAAAAGTACGGGTTTTTTTGAGGAGTATGTAAGTGTCCCTTTTCAACAATCGTAGGATAGCTTTTGTGTCGATCAGAAACAATTTTTTTGCGCGGTGCGCTTTTGTTAATTTTTAAAAGTGAACATACTCCCCAGCCTAAAGGATAATTATAAAAGGGCCAGTAACGAAATATCCATGTCTACTGGCCCCTTATAAAAAACTAGAACATCATTTCTCTAAAAAGAATTGAACAAATATCGCCGGCATAACCAGAACCAGCAGCAGGAATAGGTGAGTATTCTCGGCGTGCTGGGGTACTTCTTTTAACTGTGCGCCTTTCAACTTGTGGATCAATTTTATCCATATCCTGGAGTGGAATTCCACGTTTTATGTTTTCTAAAACACCTCTTAAACTTTCTTCTTCAATTACGATTCTAAAAGTTTTATCGTTTTCCTGAATCGGTGTTAAGAAAGATTGCGAAAATGTTCGTCCAATAAGACTTCTTGTGAGTGTAACAAAATCGCCTGGAGCTGCATCAAGGCTTGTCCAGAATTCTTTAATTTCTTTTTCACTCATGCCTGGAAATACCTTTTCTTCATAATGAGCCTTTACAAGTAAAGAACCAACCCGGATTGTTGTTTCCAGATCCTCAGTTGTCTGACCCAGCATATTTCTTTCAACAGGATATTTTAAGAGTCTGCTTGAGGTTGCATAGCGTTCTTCTGTTTTACGGTCCAGCTCATTAATTTGGCTACTTTGAAGATCACCAAGAAACTTTACTGTTCCATCATAATTCAGATCGATGTTACCAAATGTTCTAAAAAGATCATTTAGGTATTTGGTAAATTCATTATACGGCTTTTCTATTTCAGATCTTGCATTTATTGCATATGCCCTTAGCTCATTATTTTCCATATAGGCCTGAAGTGCGAGAATTGCAATTTCAGGTTTAATCTGAAAAATATATGTTGAAGTTAAGCCTGGGCCCTGGGTTCTTACGGCTAAATATCCATCACGCGCAGGAACTCTGGCATAGATGAATTTTAGAATTGAGCCTGATAAAACTTTTCTAACAACATAATCGTAAGCTGTTCTTGCTCCACGTCTTACGAATGCCGTTGCACCGTAACCTAGGCTCATTGTTGGATGGTAAACAGATCCTGCAATGGTTGCCACAGTGGCCCTTCCAAGCCCTTTTAAGCCTGCCCTGTATAATAGGTTGCTAAGAGCTGGAAGAATAACTGGGCGCCTTAATCCTGAAGTTCCATTTATGCGGCCAGGAGTATCAGTGTCTAAAATCGTGGCGTTAAATCCCCACTGGAACATGCTTGCCATTGGTGCCCACACAACTGATGTTGCTGTTAAACCAGCTGTAATAACGGTGTTAGCAAGAGTTCCTATGGGCTGGGCAATGGAAACACCAGTTGTTCCAAGAGCACCCTTAATGCCGTAGTTCCACACCCTGTTGACCTGGCGTGAAACGCTTTTTCCGATAAGACCAGTGTCTGGTTTTTCTTCAAAGCTTGCGCGGGATTCGCGAATATTTGACCAGATATCGCTTATGCGTGAGCTTAAGGTTGAAGTTTCACTATCAAAATCAGGAATAATCGCGCCTGTTTTTTCATCAACAGTCATTTTTGCTAGGAAAGGGTCCTTTTTGAAGAGGGATTTTAACCCCATGGGACCGTTCCAAAGATTTGAAACAAGTAATTTGTAAAGGCCGTTGTTCAAATAAACCCCGGAGCGCATGCCCATAAGCATAATTCTCCACACGGGGGTTGAGGTTTTAAGAACGTGGAGCTTATATTTTAAGGCGTAATATTCCTTGTTGATGACGTTGCCGTTGTCGTCTTTTTCCTCACTTACTCCAACAGCCCAGTTTTTTGAGTTCCAGATGCGGCGTCCGAAATTAAATTTTCTTTCGGCAACTTTTTCGGATTCAATTTCCTGGACAATTTTTTTCTCGTTTTCTTTAAGATACCTGGTGTTGCTTTCAAAAATTTTAGCTTCTTGAATTAATCCCTGTTCTTTAAGGTTTATTATAATACCGTCATAATAGATCCAGCGCACTTCGTGGTATTGCTTTAACGTTTTTGCTTCAACATTTTTTTCAAGCCATTTTGATGACATTGAAAGCACCGGGTGCTGTTTTTTAATTAACTTGCGGTTTGTTTCACGCATTTCTGCAACACGATTTTCAAGATCCTGCTCGGTTTTTATGCTGATTCTTGTGGCTTTATCACGGTTAACAAGTAGTTGGCCAAGGCCAGTTGCAACTGTTTCTAATCTTTTATCTGTTAGGATTCTTTCATAAAAGGTTTCGATGCGTTTTTTATCAAGTTCTTGAAATGTGCGCTCCTCAAGCTCGTTTTCGGGTACACCGATTGCGCTTAAGGTGTCGCGAATTTCTTTAGCAAACTTTTCTTCGTTATTTTTCCACCATGAATAATGATCATTTGAAATGTTGTTTAAGACTGAATATGCTTTTTGTGCGAGTTCCGCATCTGTATACAGTCTTAAATCAAGGGTTTCGTCACGTTGAAGTTTTTTAATTGTTGTTTCACGTGTGCGTTTTTCAAGAAGTTCGACTATTTCATCGTTACCGTATTTTGGCTCGGTTTCAACAAGACCTATAAAAACGCTTAATCCATCGCGAAGTCCGTGGTAGAGGCTGTGAATTGCTTTTTTTACACTAAGTACATTGTTGCCGACAAATCTTGCCGGTACTTCAATAATCAGGTGATCCAAAGCTTTTTCAACGCCCTTATTGAATGTAAGCTTTATGTTTTTAGCGCCCTTTTGTAGCCAGATGGTTATTTTCCAAACATGGTTTTGCCCTGGGTACTCAACACTTGGAACAATAAAAAGTGCGTCTTGGCTGATTTGTGCAATCTGCTCAGCATTTAGGCGTTTTAGATTTCCGTTTTCGTCGTATGCAATTCTTTCCACTTCGTCGGATGTCATTTCTTTGAATAGATTGCCTACTTCCACGATTTGTGAATCCTCTGGAAACATTGAGGTTGGAAGTTCAATTGGGTATTGTGCCCAGTATGTAAGATCCTTACCCATCTGCTTTGCAATTGCGTGAAGAAGTTCTCTTTGTGGTTCACTTAGTTTTTCTAGGATTTTTTCGTCAAGAATAACATTAACTGGCGCTTTTACGGATTTAGATGTTTGTGCATCAGCAAAAGTTACAAAGGGTATGATTAAAAGTAATGATGTTGTAATTAATTTTTTTAACATTGTTTTTTCTCCGTTAATTTAAGGTTTATTTTTTTTTATTTTTTGCAGCGTTTTTCGTATTCTTTGAAAGCTTCCATTTTTTCCAGTGCCTTTTGGAAAGAAGCCTTGGCACTTTTACTGTTTTTTGAAAGGTCTGTTGCAAGGTCAAGAAGTTTTGCATGATTTGTGAGTGCAACGTTGTCCCAGCTTTCAACTCTTTCAAGTAATGTTTGTGGGGTTAAGCTTTCAAGGTTTCCTTCGGTTTTTAAACGGAAATTTAGATAGCTTTTAATTAACATAAATTCACCGCTGTTTTGAGGCGCTTTTCCTGCACGGACAAGAAGGCCGTTAATAGCTGCAAGTTGTAGTGGGCTTGACATAAACGTTTCGCCAAGCTTTTGCATATCTTTTGTTTCAAGTGTGAGGCGCCTTTTAATTCTTTCCTGGTGTGCTTGGTTTATTTTAAGCTGTTTTTGAATGTCCGATTTTCTTTTTTCTTTTTCAATTCTTTGTGGTTTTGCTTCTTTGCGTTTTGCGGCTTTTGCTTGCGTGCTTATTATGTTAGCGCAAGAAAACGAAATTATTAATGACAGTGCAAACACCCTTAAGAGTGTTTTTTGGGGGGCTTGATTCATGACAAATATCCTCCTATTAATTTAAAATTCCCAACACAATGCAGCTCCGCGTAGAGCGCGGCGCATTAATTTTTTGATTTTTTAACTAATACAGCGCAGAAAAATTTAACGCAAGGTGTTTTTTTGGCGCGGGTCGGCGCGGAGGCTGGGTTTGGCGCGGAGGCTGGAATAGCAATATAACCTGACTATTTTTTTGAAGTATCTTCTTCGGGTTTGTTTTTGGAAAGCTCATCAAATATTTTATATGATTTCAGATAGTTCCAAGCTTCTTTTACCTGGTAATCGTTTTTGGGATCAAATTTAACTGGTACAAAATCCTCGGCTTCTTTATCTGAGGCCTTAGTATCGTGAATTAAATTTTGAATTTCCTCTTTTTCAAAAGCCGTGGGTTTTTTATCAGCGTTTTTGATGTGACCCTTTAAGTCTTTTTCCCTTAAATCAGAGTGTGCAACTTTGGCTTTTGCAAGCAGTTTTGGATCGTAATCTTCTAAAAGAATATCGGGCTTAACCCCTTTTTCCTGAATACTGGTTCCATTCGGTGTAAAGTACCTTGCGATTGTAAGTTTTAGCCCCATGTCGTCGCCAATTTCAAGAACGGTTTGAACAGAACCTTTACCAAATGTTGGTTGCCCCATAATAACAGCGCGTTTGTGATCCTGTAGGGCTCCTGCTACAATTTCTGCAGCCGATGCTGTTGAAGTGTTAACAAGAACTACGATGTGAAAATCAGATCGTGCATCACCTTTTCTCGCATATTTGATTTCCATTTTATCTTTGCTTCGGCCCTTGGTGGAGACTATAACGCCTTTTTCAACAAACAAAGATGAAACATCCACAGCCTGCTCAAGCAGGCCACCTGGGTTTGTTCGTAGATCAAGTATTAAGCCTTTAAGTTTTGCGCTTTTTTCCAGTTTAGCAATAGATTTTTTTACATCTTCAGCTGCATTTTGATTAAAACTTGCAAGCCTTACATAGCCGTATCCTTTTTCGAGTAGTTCATATTTTACAGCCTTAATTTTAATAACGTCCCTTTGAATTGTAAGTTCCTTAAGGTCGTCAAGGCCTTCGCGATAAATTGACAGTGTTATTTTGGAGCCTTTTTTTCCTCGCATTTTTGTAACAGCTTCTTGAAGTGACATATCTTTTGTGCTGTCACCATCAATTTTAACAATTCTGTCCATGGCTTTAACGCCGGCATTCCACGCGGGGGTATCCTCAATTGGTGCAATTACAGTTAGTAAATTGTTTTTAACTGTTACTTCTATTCCAAGTCCGCCAAATTTGCCGCTTGTATCCTCCTTCATGTCCTCAAAAACTTCTTTATTAAGGAAACTTGAATGTGGATCCAACTCTGAAAGCATTCCTTTTATAGCACCGTGAACGAGTTTTTCGTTATCAACTTCATCAACGTAGTTGTTTTCAATAAAATAAAGTACCTTTTGAAATAGCTCCAGATTTTTATATCGGGACTCTCTGTTTGCGTCTGTTTTTTTATCTTCTTCGTTATTAACAGTGGTGTCTTTTTTGCTTGGGTCAGAGATGGTGGCGTCTTTTTTAACCGCCTCCTCTTTTTTACTTGCAGCTTGTGATTCCTTGTGGATTTTTAGGAGTTCAAAAGAAATTTTATGCCCCGAAAAAACACCAAAACATGAGATTACCAGTATTACAGATAAGAGTATTATTTTTTTTAAGATGCGTACCATAGTAGTTTTATTATAAAGTTTGCTTTACCCAAGAGGCAAGCATAACTATTTAAAACATAATAGGAAAAACTTGCCTATAAAAAACACCACTGCGGTGTGGTGTTTGCCATTATTATTTAATCCAAGGCGTTGGGTTTAGAGCAATATTTTTGGAGCGTATTTCAAAATATACAGGGCCGCCCGCGTTATCAGAAAGGCCAATAGTATCGCCGGTTTTAACAGCGTCACCTTCTTTTTTTAGCGTGTCGCCCAGATGTGCGTATAGGGAGTAATATTTTGATCCGTGATCAACAATTGTTATGTGGCCATAATTTGGTAGCACACCCGCATAAATAACCTTACCGGTGAAGATAGTTTTAACTTCATCAAGAGCTTTTTCGGGTTTTATATCAAGACCTTTTTTAAATATATGAAGATTTGTTTCCGGGTCAAAGTTTCGCCCAAAGGAAGCCAGAATTTTTCCCTGTAAAGGCAAGGAGAGTTTCCCTTTTTGGTTGGGAAATATATTATCGCGCATGGCTTTTGAGGCAATTTGTTCTGTCAGCTGGATTTCTTCTAGTTCTTTTCTTGCATTAAAATCATAAATCAATTTTTCAACCTGGTTTTCCGCGTTTTTTAGGCGCCGATAACTTTTAAGGTGCGACAATCTTTCGTTGTGTTTTTTTCTTATAAGATCAAGCTGTAATTGTCTGTGCAGACCAAGTAAGCTTTCTTGCTCCTTAATATCCTGTAGCAAATAGACTATGTGCTGTTTTTCATCGTTAATATGTGTTTCAAGATCATCGGCATCCTGAAGGTCAACTTTTAGTGTTTCCACTTCTTTTAAGCTGTTTTTAATAAGTTTTGATAGGGTTCTTCTTATGGGGAAATTCAAAATCTCCTCTTTTGGAAGTGTTAAGGATTTTGGAGTGTATGAAAGGATCTTGTTAATATTTTTAAGATTTTTCCGCATTTTTTCTGATTGTGCGTTTATGCGTTTGTTCAGGAAATCTCGTCTACCCTCAAGCTCGTAAAGGAAGACTGTAAGCTCGTGTAATCTTTTTGAGGCAAGTTCTTTTTCTTTTCCTTGCAGAGAAAGAAGCAGTCTGATTTTTTTTAATTGTTCACGGGCATGTTCTTGTGTTCCAGTGCTATTTAGTAGTCCGGTTTCAACTCTGATTATTTGATTGCGTATTACTTCTAATCTTTCAGAAAGTGGGGCAGTTTCAACATTACCGGCAGTTGCTGTCTGTCTGTCTGTGAGACTAATTGATGGACCAATCGAGGGGTTGATGGCAGCAAAGGCGCTCCCGCTTAAAAAATATTGGCTTAAAAATAAGCAAAGAGACAGTAATGATAATGAAGGAAAATAATTTTTCATTCTTTATCCCTGCCTGGGGAAAAACCTCGGTAGCCCAGCAATTATTTTACTAAAAATCCCCATAAAAACTCCAAGTACGATTAAGATTAGACCTAAGGGGTAGGAAAAATTGGAATTTATTTCTAAAAACAATGGCGAAAGTTTTTGCAGATTTTCAAGAAGTATTTCGGCCCCAAAGTGCCATGCCGCCCAGCCAATTAAACTACTAATTACGCCTGTAAGTGCTCCTGAAAGTAAAATGGGTACTATAAGGCTTGTTTCGGTGGCACCCCAAAATTTCATAATTTGAAGGGCATTGTGTTGAATTTGTTTATTTATAACGGCCAGATGGATAAAACCAAGACCCAAGGCGATCACAATACCAGTTATAAGTGCCCATGAAACGTTCTGTAATAAAACAAGGGTTTTTATAAGTGGCAGGAATCGGGTTTCAGCGTTTTCAACAGTTTCCACTCCGTTCATCTTCATAATTTTTTTATCAAGGTCTTCTGGCAGCGAGCCATGTACGGATATGTAGTTAGGAATGATAGTTGTGAGCTCGGGTCCGAGTGTTTGAAGTTCCTGACTAAGGGTTGGTTCATGAATTGAGAGTTTGTGTAAAAACTCGTTTGAATTTACAACTTCAATTTCAGCCTTTGTTTTTGGATGAGCGCCAAGAGATTGGTTGATTTTATCCACAATAGTTTTTGTATCGCTGGGTTCAAGCTTAGGGTCAAGATACACGGTTATGATTTTGTTTGATTCAAGTTGTGAAACCACGGGGTCAAGACCACTTCCTAACCAGAAAAAAAAAGTTCCAAGCAAAAGTAAAAAAGAAAAAATCAAAGTTGAAAAAAAATGTGTAAATGGAGCCAGTCGCCAGGGACGTATAAAAAATTTTAATAAAAGCATACGGCCTGATCCTCCATAAAAATCTTTCCTTCTCTTAAAACGGCGCATAGTTTTCGCACGCGTCTCACAATGCTTGCGTCGTGTGTTGCCAGAATAATTGTTGTCCCTGTTTTATTAAGCTCAAGGAAAAGGTCCATGAGCGCCCATTTGAAGCGTTGATCCTGTGCGCCTGTGGGTTCATCTGCAATAAGAATTTCGGGTTTTCTGATTAATGCACAGGCAACCGCTACGCGTTGAATTTCACCACCTGAAAGATGTCTGACTTCTGTATTGGATTTGTCTGTGAGTCCAAGTTTGGAACATATCTCTTCTATATGATTTTTTATTTCATTATTATTTTTTGGTTTTTGCCTGCAATAGTTAAGTGACACGGCAACGTTTTCAAAAACACTAAAATCAGGAATAAGCTGGTATTTCTGCGGAATATAACCAATTGAGCGACGAATTGTTGTGAGTGCCGAGGGGCTGATTCTAGATAGATCGTATCCGAAAAGTTTTACTCTTCCTTGTGAAGGAGATTCTTTAGTTGCAATCAGTTTTAATAATGAAGTTTTCCCTGCACCACTTCCGCCAAGAACATAAAGAAAATCTCCGCGATTAATAACAAGATCAATCTGATTTAGAACCAGCTGATCAGAAAAATATGCTTTTGATACATCCGAGAGTGAAATCATAAATTTTCCCCCAGGGCCAGGTAGCTAGGCTAAAAGTTTTTTATTTTCAGTGGCTTACAAAAGAGGGAAGATGAACTATAAAATTAGTAGATAGAAGTTTATAGCGCTTTAATCCCCCCGGTGCAAACGCAGCTATAATTGTATACTTATAGTGATTTTGATTCAAATTAAATTGACAGTACTAGACAAGTGCTCAAAACTTGAAACTAATGCTGCTTGAAAAGTTACTGAAACTGTTTGAAAAATATCCAAATCAGAAAAAAGCTCTTTTAATTCTGGTCGGTTATGGCGTTTGGATGTTTTTCTCCAGATTATTATTCCTGACCTTTATTACATATTTTATGGCAAGAAGTTCTCAGCCAAGGTTTGAGGAAATTAATGACGTTCTTGTTGCCGGAGAAATTGGATTTCTTGCTGTTCTTTCTTGGAGCTTCGTTGCCATTATGCGGCGCAGTACGGTGCCTGGTGGTTTTGAAGAATTCTGGATGCGTTTTCGTATAAAAATAGATTTTCTGCCCGGGATCATAAGGGGTTCTGCTTTGGCATTCAGTTTGAGTCTTGCATTTGTTTTTAGTGATCAATACAGGTATTTGGGGTTCTTTTTGGAGTGGGAAGATATTTTTATTTCAATATTGCCTGTTTTGATACGTGCAGCTTCCTTAATTTTACTCGTTTATTGTGAAGAATTCATTTTCAGGCAAAAACTTCTCAATACCTTAAGAAAGTGCTTTTCAGAATTTGAGGCAGTACTTTTAACGTCTCTTGCATATTGTATTTTGAAAATAATCCAGTTTGACATCAACATTATTCAGATGTCTGCAGTTTTCTGGGTTTCTATGGCTTTGGGGTTTCAGGCAATTTTGAGGCATGAATTTGTGTGGGGAGCAGGGTTTTGGTCAGGAATACTTCTTGTTTTTCATTCTATTTTAAGTCTTCCTCTTTGGGACAATGAATTTTCGGGTCTTTTTTTACTTCAATTCAGAGGGGACCATGAAGAATTCAATTCTTTGCTACACGGCGGTGTATTTGGTCCTATGGCAGGAATAGTGTTTCAAATGATTTTTGTGCTTTTTACGGTGCGCGGAATCTGGAAGTATAAAAAAAATCTTATGAGAAGTCCTTTCACGCGTTGATTTTTTACTATGGTTTTTTGTTTTTTTCGGTAAGATAGGCCTGATGTCAATAGAACAATTTGTACAACCAGGAATCTGGGGTTTGGTGGGGCAAGCTGGTTTTGTAGTGAAACTGGTTTTATTAATTCTTTTATCCGCTTCGATATTTTCGTGGGCCGTTATTTTTTTAAAATGGCGCACGCTTAGGCGGGCACGTATTGAGAACATTCAGTTTGTGGATGTATTCTGGCACGGCAAGAGTTTAGATAGCATTTTTGAAAAGACAACGAGCTATCAATTTTCTTCAGTGGTTGAACTTTTTAAAGCTGGTTTTAAGGAACTTAAAAAGCTGGCCCTTGCAGAAAGAAGTGAGCTTGGAACGCCTGAAATTGAAAACATTCAAAGAGCACTTATGCGTACATCAAGCGTTCAGGTTGCGCTTTTTGAAAAAAATGTTGGATGGCTTGCAACAATAGCAAGCGCTGCTCCTTTTGTTGGTTTATTTGGAACCGTGTGGGGCATCATGGATTCGTTTCATGAAATTGGAGTTACAGGATCTGCAAATCTTGCAGTAGTTGCCCCGGGTATTTCAGAGGCCCTGATTGCAACTGCTGTCGGTCTTGCTGCGGCAATTCCTGCAGTTGTGGCCTATAACTATTTTATTGGACAAATCAAGGCACTGGTTGCCGAAATGGATTGTTTTTCACACGACTATATTAATCTTATTCAGCGTAGTTTTTTAGGAGCCGGCAGTGAAACTCAGAGCGAAAAAGAACCCGATATTAAAGGTTGAAAAAATTTGATCATTTAATTTATACGAATGGGATTAGAAAAAAATGGGAATAAATCTTAATAACTCAAAGGGTGGGATGTCCACCGCTACAAATCTTGCTGAAATAAATGTGACCCCACTTGTAGATGTTATGCTGGTACTTTTAATAGTCTTTATGATTTCTGCGCCCCTTATGCAACAGGGGGTAAACGTTGAGTTACCAAGAACCGATTCCTCAACCTTAGATGATTCAAGTGAGCCAATAATCCTAGTTGTTACACGCGATAAAAAAGTTCTTCTTGGTGAAAAAGTAATTCCAAGAGGTGCTCTGATTGAAAGATTAAAAGCGTTAACTGTTACAAAAAATGGCGGGGAGGTTTTTATAAGGGCCGACGAGGGTGTGCCTTATGGTCTCGTTGCACAGGTTCTTGCTACTGTTAAGCGTGTAGGTATTAAGCGTGTAGGTTTGGTTACGCAACCCGGAACAGCAAAGTATAAGTTATAGGATTTAATTATGGGTGCCCACGCAAACAAAGAGGAAGTGTCGGTTGCTTATCTCCTCTCCAAAAATGATGCGAACTTTTACCGGGCAGTAATAAAATCACTTGGTTTTCACGCAATACTAGTACTTATTTACGTTTTTAAAAGTTTCGTACTACCTGGTCCGACCGAAACATTTTTGCCAACAATGCGTGTGGATCTTGTGGCCCTTCCTGATGTGCTAAAAAAGGATCTTGATTTGGTTTCCGACAAGGGTGCGCCATCTGTTGAAAAAAAAGAGATAAAAGTTGAAAAGGTACAAAAATCTGCAAACGATGAGATGATTCTAAAAAAGAAATCAAAAGATGCAAGGAAACAAAAAATATTAAATTCCCTTGCAAGGATCAAGGCACTGTCAAAAATTTCTGACGACGTTGCGGGCGATGAAGTGCCGGCATTTAAAGGTAATAAATTATCTCAAGGGGTGGGGCGCAGTGGCGAGGGGGCCGGTTCAACTAGTGCAATGTATTTTGATCAGGTGCGCGTACTTCTTAAGCGTAATTGGTCGCTTCCTGTCTGGTTAAGCAGACAAAATTTATCCGCCAGGGTACAGATATTTGTTGATAAAAGGGGGCATATAGATAATTACTATTTTGAAAAAAAATCAGGAAATATGCAGTTTGATGAGGCCGTGAGGCAGGTTTTGCTTTCAAGTCAGCCATTCCCACCTCCTCCTGCATCAATTTTAGGATCTTTGTTACAAAATGGCATTTTAATAGGATTTCCTTTATAATTAATAAGTATGTATGGAGCGTGAGGAGTTTATTTGAAATCCACAAAATTTTTTACAACTAGCTTTATTTTATTTTTGCAGCTTTCCATTTGTACTTATGCGGCCGAGGCTAAAAAGAGTATAAAACACTTGGAACAGGCAAGCGTGGTTAGTACATCAAGGGCATATATTCCAGTTGGACAGGCCCAGGCCAGGAAATCCACTATTTCCATTGCGCACATAAAAGTTAAGGACAAAAAAGCTGAAACACTTGGCCTTTCAATGAAGATATCAAATACAGTGCTTGCAGATTTAAGGTTCATGGATATTTTCAGATTCATTGGTCCGGCAGCGTTTATAGAACCCAAAGAAGCAGGATTGGTGCTTGGGAGTTTTAAGCTTACTGACTGGACGGCAATTGGTGTTGAATATGTTATTAAATCTGAAATTTCAACTGAAGGAAATCATGCCCATTACGAGGCATATCTTTATGAAACCAATACGGCAAGAACGGTGCTTGCAAAAAAATATGTTTCCACAGTTGATGAAGTAAAAATTATGGCGCACACATTTGCTAACGACATTGTGAGTTCCTTAACGGGTTTTCCTGGTGTTTTCCTTTCTAAAATTGTTATGACTTGCGACAGAACAAGTAAAAAGGAAATTTACATGATGAACTTTGATGGTTCAAATGTAAAACAGCTTACACATCATAACTCCATTGCTTTTGCACCGGCCTGGCGGCCAGATAGTAAAAGAATTGCATACTCGATTTTTACAAAAAGAAACGGTTTAAGAAATATTGATCTTTATGAGTTTGATTTAGAAAACAACCAGATTCGCCTGCTTTCAAACAGGAAGGGTATTAACAGTGGTGCTGCGTATTCACCGGATGGAACAAAACTTGCTCTTACAATGAGTTTTTTAGGAAACCCTGAAATCTTTATTCTTGACCTTACAAAGGGAAATAGTGTTACCAGATTAACCACATCTTTGGGGTTTGATGTGGATCCCACATGGAGTCCTGACGGTAGGTACCTTGCGTATGTGTCTTCAAGAACAGGACGGCCCATGGTTTTTAAGCTTAACGTCAAGGACCCTCGCCCTGAGCGCTTAACTTATGCGGGAAGATATAATTCCACTCCAAGCTGGTCCGCAAAAGGGGAAAAAATTGCTTTTGCTGGCTGGATCGATAATAAATTTGATATTTTTATTATGAGTGCTGATGGAACAAAAATAGAGCGTCTTACAAAAAACACCGGCAGCAATGAAGATCCAGATTTTAGTCCGGATGGAAGTTTTGTTGTGTTTAGTTCAAACAGGACGGGCAAAAGTAATATATACATTATGAATACGGATGGAAGTTTTGTTAAGCGCCTAACTTATGGACTAGGAAATTGTATGACGCCCAGGTGGTCAAAGGGCGGATAAAGCGGCCAGCTTTACAGATGCGTTTCAAGGTTCTAATCCACGCCTTAAGGTTTGGGGTTTTGAAAAAATTATATTCCTGATTTATTTTTAAATGATTTTGGTGCGTTTTGCGATGTAATAGTTCTGTTTTGGCAGTTCTCCGGCAAAAGTGCATCAATGTTTGTTTCTTCCGAAAGGACGGCGTATTTAAAGCCTTTTGGTATTGATACTCTTACGTCACGAATGTCTGGGTTAATATCAAGAAAATTCTCAAGCGATATTTCCTCTTCTTTTGCAATTTCAATGGCGTTTTGTGCTTTATAGAGATTTTTAAAAGTAACATTTGGAATCTGGTTTTTAGCATCGGTGGTAGTGTTTAATGTTTTAATTGGAATAGAAAAGAAAAGATCGCGATATTTTTCTGCATAAAGAACAGCTAAAAACGATGGGTAATAAGCCTTACCAGCGGTACCAAGTGCGCAGTTACCATCGGTTCTTTTTTGTAAATAAGTCGTCCAACTTATCCAGTTGATTTTATTTTTACGTTTTGTAATGAATGACCTAAATCCTGAATTATAGGCGATCATTGCAAGCGGCCAAGATTTAATTACATCATAGTTTTCTTTAAGAAGCCTTGCGGCTGCAACTGATGATTTAAAAGGTGATAACCTTTCATCAATTCTCCTCTTGCTATCAAGGGTCAACATGAATTTATTTGCTGTTTCAGGCATGAATTGCCACACACCCTTGGCGCCAGCGGTTGATTCTGATTTGTGATTAAAAGAACTTTCAAGAAGCGATATTCTTGAAAACTCTGATGGAACACCAATCTTTTCAAAAATTTCATTAATTTCTTTTGAATAAGGGTCGTATTTACTTATACCGAGCATTAAATAATCGCGCTGCCCCGTTTGTGAACGGAAATTTTTTGCCAAATTTTTAAGTGAGTATGTTTTATTATAAATTTTCCTGGCACTTTTAATGGCCCTTAGAATTCTTTTCTTTTCCCTTTTAATAAGATTATTGGACCTGGTATCGGTTTTTTTGCCAGTTAGAGCATTAAACGCAATTCTATAGTTTTTAACAACCTTATTAATTTCATTTTCTCTGACTATTTCGTATGCGATACGGTTTCTTGAACTATAATAAAGTTTATTAAAATCAAGAACCTCATAAATAATCTCCGTGTTTAATTTGTCGTAAAGAACAACTTGGCGGCTGCTATACATGGTGTAAATTTTTAGCCAAAACAAAAAATCGCGCCTTAGCTGCCAAGGAACACGAAAAGAGTCCTTGATGCGGGATTCTTTATCCTGCAGTGCAGTTTGAATATCTTTGTCGGTGGCAGCGGTTCTGTAAAGATTATCGTTGGAATAATAATCAAAAAGGGGGGTGCTATTTGCTAAAATATTTTCTTCACTTACAATTTCCTCTTTATTGAATTCATTGATTGTTGGCGTATGTGAGGTTTGAGCGTTTTCTATGAAAATTTCATTAAGCGTGGCGCTTGAGTGATTAAGCCCACTTGCGTCCATCCCGCTTGAACTTGCAGGAGCAACCAAGGTGACAATTATGAGCCCCAACAGGCTGTTTTTCAGCACATCGCGAAGTACAGCTTCCATAAGGGAAATAAATGCAAAAGTCTTGCCATGTTTTTTGGGTGTAGTGCGTTGATATTTTTGGGTATTTTTTGAGTTCCTGCTGCTTAATGTTTGACATGTGTAAACAAGGTGGTCAGTTTTTGGGGTCTATATTTTATAAGCTGCCCGACAACCTCATATTTGACGTAGTTCTTGTAATATTGAGGGTTGTGTTTGTAATATCAGTTATTAGTTTAAATTAATAACCGTGGTAATTTGGAGGAAAAATGGACACTCAAGACCGTATTGCAATAGTTGGTGGAGTAAGAACCCCCTTTGTGCGGGTAAGGACCGAGTATAAAAAACTTCCTGCCTCAACTTTAGGTGGAATGGTGCTTAAAGAAACTATGGCAAGAACGGACATGGATCCAAAACTAGTAGATGAATGTTATTTTGGAATTGTTAGCGCCCCTGTTGATGGTCCTAATGTTTCAAGAGAGGCTGTTTTTGATGCCGCCCTACCACCCCAGATTCCTTGCACGTCCATTAATCGCTACTGTGTTTCTGGGCTTGAGGCAACAGCAGGGGCTGCGGGTAAGATTTTATCGGGCCAGATTGATGTGGCTCTTGCCGGTGGAGTTGAGGCCATGAGCCAGATCAGAGCTTCTTTCAGTTTAGAGGCCACTGATTTTTTTCAAGACATGATGAGGGCAAAAACACCTGGTCAAAAATTTTCTCAATTTTCAAAATTCAAAGCTAAAATGCTTATGCCACATGCTCCAAGCATTAAAGAACCAACTACTGGGCTTACGATGGGGCAGTCTGCTGATTTACAGGGGCGCGAGTTTGAAATTACGCGTGAGGCTCAAGATGAATATACACTAATGAGTCACAAAAATGCAGACAAGGGCTGGCAAAATGGATTTTTTAAATCTCACGTAATGTCTGTAGGCACACCTGAAGGTAGAGTTGTTGAAAAAGATACAGACATTAGAACCGACACAACGCTTGAAAAATTAGGTAAACTCCGCCCGGTTTTTTATAAAGATGGAACCATTAGTGCTGGTAACGCTTGCCCGCTTACAGACGGCGCTTCGGCGCTGTTACTGATGCGTGAATCAAAGGCTAGGGAACTTAGATTACCCATTCTTGGTGTGATCAGGTCCTATGCAAATGCTGCAGTTGACATTAAAAAAGAACCGCTTTTAATTGCACCTGTTTACGCAATTCCAAAAGCACTTAAAATGGCGGGCGTAAGTTTTGATCAGATAGATCTAATTGAAATGCATGAGGCATTTGCAGCACAGGTTTTATCAACTGTGAGTGCAATTGAATCAGACACGTTTGCGCGCGAAAAACTTGGTTTGGATCGGGCAATTGGAAAAGTAGATATGGATCGCTTTAACGTTTATGGCGGAAGTATTCCACTTGGACACCCGTTTGGTGCAACAGGTGGAAGATTAATTTTGCAGGCCCTATATGCATTGCGGGAACGCAAAAATAATCTTGGACTGATTTCATGCTGCGCCGGTGGCGGTATGGGTGCCATTATGATTGTTGAGGCCGTGTAAAATTATATATATTTTATTCTATTGTGAGCAAATATATAACTGTTTTTAATGTCACTACATTTTTTAATTGTTCCGTTTTTATGCCAGTCATTAATATACCTGGCACTTGTGCGTGCACTTAGGTTTAGAAGTTTTACAATATCCTCATTTGTGAAAACCTGCTTTCTGGCCATTAAATAATTGTGTATGCCATAATTATTTAAGTTCATAGGGATTGCGACATTTTTTAAGTGATCAATAAAGTAATAATTATTTTTTTTTGTAATTTTAAATCCTTTTTTGCACAACCTGGAAATGAGTCTTCTGGTTCTTAAAATGCCGCTTTGGAGATCGTAAAAATCCTGCCTATAAATAAAATCAACAAGTGCTAGCTCATTGGCGCCAAGCTCACCAGCTGAAACCAGTGCAGCAAGACACATGGATTCAAGTTCTGGTAAAATTGTTTTGCCGTTTTTTCTGAATATTATGCCAGAATATAAATCTGTAAGTTCAACCATAGGGACTTGATTAATCGTTTTTTCGTATTCGATTGCCGTAATTTTATCATTAGTAATTAACCAGCAGTCGGCTGTTGTTTGAGCGTACCTCTTAAACATCCATGGATGTGCGTGAATTACCCCGGTTTGTGTAAATTGCTTTCCTGCCATATATGCATAGGGCGAGAAAATAAAATGTGCTCTAAGTGGAATTTTATATTCTATTGGTAAATTATAGTTTGGTAATTTGTCTAGCCAGTATAAAACGGAAATTATTGCCGAAGGCTGTGTGCCGGGATGGTTCAGGATATCAAGGGCAAAAAGCAAGTCATCTTTCGCTTCTTTATGGCACCCACATTCTAAATATAAGCCCCCAGACCATCTTGCAAGATCTGCAAGATCGGGTGTTCTTGATTCAGAAATAAAATATTTTTTTGACGTTTCAAATTCCTTTCTGGCATTTTTAAAATGGCCTGATCTAAAAAAATATTCCCCCCTTGCTTGATGACAAATACCCTTTAATACTGTTTCAGTATCAAGCGCTGTTTCTAAGATACCAGCCAAAGTCTTAATTGCTTCAGTGGTTTTGCCTAGGCCCTCAAGCGCATCGGCAAGTCTTATTTTAGCAATCTTATATTCATAGCTGTCCTTTTTGCATAAATTCAGTGCTTCTTTGCAGGTTGTTTCTGCTGCTTTGAAATTATACTCACTTAAATGTGCTAAAGCTTTAAATTTAAAGTACCCAGGAAATATCTTTGTAAGATTTATTTTTTTTTCATCAACCAATTTATTAACGTTATTAAAAATTTTCTGGGCCAGATATTTTGCGCCCAGGTATCTTAGTAAATTTGCAATTGTAATCTGCACACAAAGCCCATCTTTTGACATTATTTTTAACTCCGTTTTTGTTGCGGGCGGGCCAAGTAGTTTTAATGCTTTTTCGGGTTCACCAAGCCTTTTGTGCCATTCAGATATTTGGATTTTTTCCAGATTATTGTGTGATTTTGTTTTTTTAAGTCCGGTAATAAGTTTAATTGCAGCGCTTCTTTGCCCAGTTTTAATTGCAGCTTCTATTTTTTTGCGGTATTTTTCAGATAACATTAAGATAGTTTCTTTGGTTTATTTGTAATTTTTTGTTTCAGACAGGATTCCTTCCACCATGTTTGAAGAAGCTTCCCTTTTGTCTTTTAATAATGTTTTAAAGTTTGAAAGAAGCTCAAAATTTTGTCCTAAAATACAATGTTTCATTGTAACTAAAGAGATCTTCTGAAAAGCTCTTCTGCAATCAACTGTTTTTACTTCAAGAGACATGGTTCGGATATAATTATTAAATTCCACGTCAAAAACATGGTGTTCTAACTTATTTAATTGCTTTAATGCATATTCACGTTTTTGTTTGTCTGTAATTGATGCTATATAGTTTTTGATTTCAGAAAGACTGTTTTGAACATCTGTGCTGTTTCTTAAAATGCTTTTCATAAAATCACTTAAAATATTATCAAGCTTTGCCTCACCAATGTCGCATGCTCTTTGAATTGTTTGCATTTTGTTGTACCAGCTAGAATGAAAACACAGATCATAATAATCTGGGTTGTTAAAAAAATCTTTTTTTGTTTTTAATGCCTCAAGTTGCTCTGGGATCTTTAGCATGTGGTTGATTTTATCATTTAAGGTTAAAATACGATCCCTGAATTCCTCATAAAAAGTGTTTGAAGTGGGTGTTTTTTTTTGTTCGTTTTGAATAAGAACGGATATCATATCTATGTATGATTCCATTAGGAATTCAACCTTGTGAGTAGTTTCCTGTCCGCTTGGTACGGCACTTAGGCACTGGCCGGTTTGGCAACCAGGAATATCAATAAATGTGCCAAGCTTATAAAGTTCATTATGAATTGCCTCTTTTTTGCCTGTTTTAATAAAATATTCGGAATGCAAAAACATTGTGATATCATTTACGCGATCCGTATTTTTAACAAAATCTCTTAGCCATTCGTGGATCTGCAAGTAAGAACACTGAAGTGGGTTTTCGTTTGCAATTTTATTGTAATTATCCGCGTCCCAAAGATACTTTACCCTGTCTCCAAAGGGTTGCCTTTGAAAAATTCTGGTAATGTTTTCTGCTTTGCAGTTTTCTGGCAGTTTTTTTAATTGTTCTTCTGGCCTTATTACAACAAGGCTCCCGCGTGTAGCAGGAAACCATATACTTTTGGGGCCATCGCCTGATTTAAATGAATTTCTGAATAATTTTAATCCTGCACCAAGCTTTGGGTAAAGTGCGGATATTTTTTTTTGTATTTGATCAACATGTTCCTCACAACTTTTGTTTTCAGCAAATTCATAACCTTTGTATTTTTCATACAAAGGTTTATTACTGTAATAATCGTGGGAAAATATATAATCGAGCGAAAACACCCCATTATATCTGCTTGCTTCTGGATTGTTTGAGCAGGTAACTATATCACCGCCTTCTCTATCGCTATCAAGTGCAAGGGATGTTAGTCCATCAAGTAAGATGAATATAACGCTTACAATTAAAATCTTTTTATCCATATCTATATGATTTATCGGCCTAAAAAGGTTATTTTGTTAGTTTTTTCGCCCCGCACCTCGCCATGCTTTTTGTGGCCATCTGCTGATGGGTAGACACGAGCGCGCGGTGTGGTATTTAAAATTCAGACACATTCCAAAGGATGTCCTCTCATACATCTTTTGGAATGTGTCTGAGGCTTCGTTGTATATGTAATTATTGAAATATCTCTTCAGAAAGTTCAATTCCGCTTGCAAAGATCTGCTCTTGTCTTCTTGTTACATTATTTGACGCATGATCTTTGGTGCTTCTATTGCGTTCTGTATAATCAGCAGTAAGGTTTAACCCCTTAACTCCGCCAAGATTAATTAACGCCAGTCTTGCATTTGCAACCACATTATTGGGTATGAGTGCTTTTTTTACATCAAAATCCGGACCCATTTCAAGCGATGCACTAGCACCAACTGATCCTTGTAGGTAGCCAACATTTTCACCCAAATTTCTGCCACCACACAGAGTGATCTTTAATGGCTCAACTTCTGAAACTTCAAAATCAAATGCAGGTACACTTCCACCAAGTGTTGCATGCATAATTTCAGCTGAGCCGCAAAAATCATATCTTCGCCAGGACATATCAATAAGACCAACATCAACGCCTTGAGAATTTCTTTCAAGGTTTTCCCTTTGTTCATAGCTAATTGCTGTTGGAAGTACGCTTACAGAAAAGGTGCCTGAATTTTTGTAGACATCTAAATGATAAAACAGATCACCAATTCTAAGTTTTCCTTCAATGTCAAATGTTCCTTGATCTGTATCGATTGGGGCATCAAAACTTATGCCTGGCCTGAACGCAAATGGTTCGTTCGCATAACTATAGCTTCCGGTTTGCTTTATTGTGTTTATCACTTTATATTCCATATCGCCATGAAGCCTAACACCTCGGCCAACTATGGGCTCGCTTTTTGATCCCTGGTTAAATCTTGAACTGTATCCGGATACTCCAAGTCGAAATTTATGTTTGTTTGTATCAGGCGCGGTTTTCGGCGTTTCGGCTCCTGTGTAATCAGAATCCACCGTGGGGGGGGCATCGCCTCTTGTTTGATGACTGCTTAGCGTCATCAAGCTTGCAATTATTAATGTTGCTGTTTTTGTATTTTTCATTTTTTATGCCTCTCTCTTCTTGCTTTTTTGTTATGCAACATCTTTTGTGTTGCTTAATTTGATGGTGGACTAATTTACTCCGCTATTCTTGATACATTTTTGACTTTATTTAAGTGGTTGATATTAATGACGGATTATTTAAAGGGGCTGTCTGGGGGCCGGTTTAATTGGAGCTAGCTTCGATCTCTGGCTTTATTT
>CAZQUK010000010.1:0-21140 GCA_964596435.1 uncultured Oligoflexia bacterium | reverse complement strand
GTGGAGGTACTAGAAACCGTAAAGGCCCCTCCTGTTAGTACTTTTGAAATTGAAAGGCTAGCCAACATCCCACTTAATCAAATAAATCTTTTTGATCTTTCTTTAGAGGAAATTGAAAAAAGACTTCTTTCAAACAGTTGGATAAAAAACACACAATTACAAAAAAAATTTCCACAAACAATTACAATCTCTGTTGAGTATAGAAACCCTATCGCCCTTTTTCAGCACTCTAATGGCTCACTCTGGTATATTGACAAAGAAGGCCTGATTTTTAGGGAAATTGAACGTAAATTTGCTCTTGATCTACCAATTTTCAGCGGCTTTATAAGAAAGTCGCATTCAACAGAAATAAAAAAAGCACTTAATCTTTATCAAAATTGGAAAGTTATTTTTTCAAAAAACAATGACGTAGAATTTCTTTCCCTAGACTGGAGCAGTAAAGAAGGATTCAGAGCTCTTATTTCTTATCGTGCCCCTGGATCACCACTTTATATGAGAAGCGAAATTAAATTCGGAATAAATATGAAATCAGACACACAAATGGCAAGACTTAGGGAACTTCAAAAAGTGCTCTCATATTTGTCCAAAAAACATATTGCGGCGCATCAAGTTCTTTTAGAAGAAGGAAAAAAAATAGTTGTCAAAACTGCTCGTAGTTCTTAGGATTTTAAATGCAGGACTTTTTTTAAAGGTTCTCTGCATAGCGGATTTTATTGGGGTATACTTTACCAAGGTTTAGCACCGGTAGAGACAAGTGTGTCTCTTGGGGGGGGGTTGGCTAATGTCAAAAAAAGAAAATAGGGACTACGTTGTTGGTCTTGATATTGGAACAACAAAAATTTGTTGTATCGTTGGTGAAATCACCGAAACGGATCCGAAAATTTTAATTGATGTAGTTGGTATTGGAACAACACCTTCTAAAGGTTTAAGAAAAGGTGTTGTAGTAAATATTGATTCCACGGTGGAAAGTATTTCAAAAGCAATTGAAGAAGCCGAGCTAATGGCGGGCGTCGAAATTTCGACGGTCTACACCGGAATTGAAATATCAAATGTGTTCACGGGTATTGCTGGTGGACACATAAAGTCTTTTAATTCTACCGGTGTAGTTGCAGTAAAAGACCGGGAAATTAATGAAAATGATGTTAATCGAGTTATTGATGCTGCAAAAGCAATTGCTATTCCAATGGACAGAGAAGTGATTCACATTCTCCCACAGGAATTTATTGTTGATGATCAGGATGGAATTCGTGATCCAATCGGCATGAATGGCGTCAGGCTGGAAGCAAAAGTTCACATCGTAACAGGAGCGGTTTCTTCTGCTCAAAATATTATTAAATGTGCAAACAGATCTGGACTTAATGTTTCAGAAATATGTTTGGAACCAATTGCATCGAGTGAAGCTGTATTAACCGAAGACGAAAAAGAACTAGGTGTAGCGCTGATTGATATAGGTGGTGGAACAAGCGATATTGCAATATTCCAGGGGGGCGCGATTGTTTACACGGGTGTTCTAGCCATTGGCGGCAACCACATCACTAACGACATTGCTATTGGGCTAAGAACCCCACAACATGAAGCCGAGTTATTAAAAATAAGATATGGCTCCGCCATGAGTTCCTTAGTTGAAGAGGACGAAACAATTGAAGTTCCTGGTGTTGGCGGTCGAAAGCCAAGAATTGTCCACCGACGGCTTCTTGCAGAAATTATTGAACCCAGAGTTGAAGAAATGTTCTCGCTAATTCGAAACGAAATTGCAAAATCAGGTTATCACGAACTTCTTTCAAGCGGTGTTGTTATTACAGGCGGGTCCTCACAGCTGGAAAGAATGCCGGAGCTTGCTGAATTTATTTTTGAAATGCCCGTAAAAAGAGGTATCCCGTTTGGTTTTGGTGGACTTAAAGACATTGTTAACTCCCCAAAATTTGCCACCGGGGTTGGACTTTTAAAATATGGCGCTCAAAAATGTTCTAATAAAACAAAATTTCAAATTCGTGACAAAAACATTTATAATAAGATCCGCGGAACCATGAGAACATGGGTCCGAGACTTGTTTTAATAACCAGCCACGATGGCGTGAAAGGTGACTTATGTTTGAAATAGATCAATATGCAAATCCTGGAGCACAAATAAAAGTTATTGGTGTTGGTGGCAGCGGTTGCAACGCTGTAACCACAATGATCAAAATGGGTCTTGAAGGTGTTGAGTTCATTACAACCAATACCGACAGACAGGCGCTTGAGTCGTCTCTTGCCCCACTTAAATTACCTATTGGTCAGGAACTAACAAGAGGTTTAGGCGCTGGTTCAAACCCCGATGTTGGGCGAAAAGCTGCGCTTGAAGATTACGCAAGAATTTCTGAATTACTAACAGGCGCAGATATGGTTTTTATCACTGCCGGCATGGGCGGTGGAACTGGTACAGGTGCTGCTCCAATTTTTGCAAAAATAGCAAAAGAAGTAGGCGCCCTTGCTGTTGGTGTTGTTACAAAACCATTTATGTTCGAAGGAAAAAAACGCATGCGGCAAGCAGAGGCCGGGATTGAACGTTTAGCTGAAAACATTGATTCTTTAATTACAATTCCAAACCAGAAATTACTTATGGTTTCAGGTTCAACACTTTCCATGATCGACGCTTTTAAAAAGGCCGATGAAGTTTTACTAAACGCCGTACAGGGTATTTCAGACCTTATTAACCACACGGGCCTTATTAACAGCGACTTTGCTGACGTTAAAACCATTATGCAAAATAAAGGACTAGCTCTTATGGGTATAGGTTACGGCGAGGGTGATCATCGTTCAATTGAAGCTGCAACAAGTGCCATTTCCAGCCCGCTTCTTGAGGACGTCTCAATACATGGCGCCACAGGCATTATTATTAACATAACTGGCGGCTCAAACTTAACAATAAATGAAGTAAATGAAGCCACAACCTTAATAATGGAAGCGGCCCATGAAGATGCTGAAATAATTTTTGGCACCGTAATTGATGAGACAATGAAGGACCGGGTTAAGGTAACGGTGATAGCAACAGGCCTTGGCGACATAAATGAACACGTCAAGAAACACTCAAGTGCTGAGGTTACAGTATTAAAAGAAAAACCACTTGAAATAACACCACCAAGACCAAGAGAAGAAATGCTTTTTATTAACAAAAAAGCACAGGAAGTTGCACCCAAAGAAAAAGAAAGCGCAGAAAGCAAACAGATTTCCATGAAACTTGAGGTGGAAAAAAATAAAGAAAAACTCGTCGAAAGAATTAAAGCCGAAGAACGAGAGGAAGAAAACACACCACCTCCAAAATCCGACACCCCACCTGTTGGTGCCACGGCTAAACCACAAAATGATCTTGATAAAGCCAGATCAATTGCGCAGAGGTTAGGAATTACAAATTTAACAGACGATAATTTTGACATTCCAACCTATTTAAGAAAGCAACAAGAACGGGATATTTAGAATTTATTTTTTTCAAACCAGGTGAAAAACAACTGGTTATTGTGAAGCTTTATCTTTGATTTGTGTTGTTGCGTTATCGTGCGGGTTATTTTAATCAACACTTTTTAAAGCTCCACTCAGGGAGTTAAATAATTTCCTTATTTAAAGCAATTTTAAGTCACTCTAAAATTTTTTGTCTTATTAAATGGTTGGGGCGCTGGGTTAAATTAAAGTCCGCACAAACCCATCTGTGCGACGCATGAAACATCGCACGTTGAGTGCAAAAAAAGTGTTGTTTTGTTTTGTAAATAATTATTTGGCCCACTTGCATTTTAACCAAACTTATATAGAATCTTATGAGTTTTAGCACTTGCCTTTTATTTTCCTGAAAAAGGTTTTTAAATAAATCTTTTTTAGAAAAATTGGGGGGAAACAGTTTTGAATATACCAACGGGTTTTGCGTTCAAAGGGCCGTGTTTTTTTATTGTTATTGCATGTCTTTTGTTTGGTTCGCAGGTTTTTGCTAAAGCAACCACAAAAAGATATTCGCACAGGGAACTTATTGTTAAGTTTTGGGACGATAAAACCCGCACACGAGATGACATGAACAAGCTTTATGTAAATTTTCGTGTAAAAAAAGTTAAGCGCTACTCAAACAATTTTAGGCAATTTGAACATTGGATACTTGAGGACACTATAACTCGGCAAAGAGCCTCTGAAATCCTATCGACAGATGAAATCATCGAATATCTTCAGCCAAACTATCGCCTCAAGGCTCCAGAAAATACTTTTATTATGAAAAAGTATCGGGCCAATTATAACAACACCAAACACAGGATATTTTCAAGCGGCGGGCCAAACACCCCCGTTTATTGTATGATCCCGGGAATTCCATTTCCTCCAGACTGTATTGATGCTGGTGGCGATGACCCGCATAGTCCACCAAATCGGCCAGCCCCAGCGCTTAACGATACACCAGCGGAGGTTTATCCTGAAATTGCAGACCTGTTTTTAGAAAGAATGTGGAACCTAGAAAAGATCCAAGCAAAAAAAGCCTGGGATTTCCATAAAGGCGATAATAATTTTATTGTTGCGGTTATTGATACGGGTATTGATTATAATCACAAAGATGTAGCTTTTAATATTTGGCGCCACACCACAAAGAAAGACTTTGTCGGATACGATTTTATTCACGACAACGGCTTACCCTACGATGACAACGGACACGGAACACACACAGCTGGAACAATCGGTGCGGTAGGCGGCAATGGTGTTGGCATTTCGGGTATTGCACCTAAAGTTTCTATTATGGCACTTAAATTTTTGGATTTTGAAGGTGGTGGCTCAACAGCTGATGCAATCAAAGCCATTGATTTTGCAGTTTATCATGGCGCAAAAGTTTTAAACAATAGTTGGGGTGGTGAGGGCGAAGATAATCAAGCACTTTTTGATGCTATAGAGCGTACAAGAGTCAGTAACATTCTTTTTGTGGCAGCAGCTGGAAACGAAGGAAGAGACAACGATGGCCCCATTAAAAGCTACCCCGCAGCATACAATAATTTAAATATTATATCAGTTGCAGCAACCGACCAGGTTGATCAGCTTGCGTTATTTTCAAATTATGGAAAAAGATCAACACACCTGGCCGCTCCTGGGGTTAAAATATTAAGTTTGCAACCCGAAAATACTTATACAGAATTAATGGGAACCTCAATGGCATGTCCACACGTAGCAGGAGCTGCGGCTTTAATCTGGTCGCGCTATCCCCACCTAAGATACAGGCATATAAAGGATTTTATATTACGTGGTACAGACAGGCTTACTTCTCTTGAGGAAAAAACGCTTTCGGGTGGCAGGTTAAATGTATTAAATTCATTAAATATTGCGAGAAAAGAAGCGCCAGCAACCAGGCGCTATAAACCACCGCACAGGGAGCCATATAAAAGGACAAAACGCCACCCTGTTAAGAGTAAAAGGCCCCTTACAAATTTACTATGAAAGCTCAAACATATGAGCATCTATTATAAACACACGGGGTAGTTACAAAATATCACGTATTGTGTTTCGGCTGCAATTTGCTGTAATAATTTGTAACAAAGGCTTAGAAGTTAAAAACTTTTCTTCAATAGATTCATGTACCGGGCCTTGGCATATATTTTGCTTTGTCCACGGTATCCCAATGAAAGAAGGATTTTATATGACCAAAAAGAAGGATAAAAAACAGCCTAAAAAAGAGAAAACAAAAAAAGAAAAACAAACCGTAGCTGCTCAAGTTGAAGACAACGGTTTTGAAGAAGAAGATGAAGAAGAATATTACGAAGAAGACGAAGAATTATAATTAGAACAAAAAAAGGGGCTAAAGAGAAACTCTCCTTAGCCCCCCCGCAAACTCTTCCTTGAGTAGAACCAACTCATCCCTGAGTGAAATAGGTCAAAATTGCATTTAACAGTTAAAATCATTCTTTGATTTTGCGTGTTACGTTGACCTTTGCATCCTTAAGGTACTTAAAGCTTCCTGCTTATATTTCCCAAGGGTGCCCCCCCAAAAAAAGTTATATTGCCCAGCTTACGCTTGGGCCAAGACTTTTTGGAACATAATGATCAATATGTTCCTTTTCCATTTGTTCCCGTTCTTCCTTGCAACAAAAACAAAGGTTAGCTGTCGGCCTGACGTAAAGTCTTTTGACTTCAATTTCTTCACCACAAATTTCACACATTCCAAACGTCCCCGCCTTAATTTTGGAAAGTGCCAAGTCTATTTTTTTAAGGAAAAGAGCTTCCCTGCTCCTCAGCCTAATGCGCATAGACGTTTCCCTCTCCATAGAAATCAAATCCATTTGATCGCTTAGTTCTTCTTGCTGCAGACTAAGCTCTTTTTCTAAAATTTTACGACTTTCCCCTAAAAGTAGTGCTTTTTGTCTAAGAAACATTCCTCTGAACTCCTCTATGATCTTGTATTTCATTTGTTTCTCCTTCCCCTTCATTGTCTTTTGAAAGTTTTCTCCGGCTCCAAGCCGACTCTCGATCTAGGACTAGTGCCAGTACCGTGCCAACGCGAATTCCTGAATAATTTCAAGAAAAACTGTATTATTCGGTGATAAACTGACCCCATTTTTTCTTAGTAATTGAATTTGGAGCGTGAAGTTATGTGGCTGGTCAGGGCCAAAAAGACCCCGACGCGTATAGAAAAAGTCTGATAATTATATTTTTTTTATGCAAAGCAAACTGATTAAATAAAGAAAACTAAAAAATCTTTTATGGGAAGAAACTTACAGACTAGAAATATTTTTATGCAACTCTTGTAAAAAAACTTTCGCCTAAACTCTTATGTTTAAGACCAGCACTCGATATCTCTTCTTTTTTCTCTTCTTCCTCTTTACATAAAATGCAAAGACTTGCGGTTGGTCTTGCCATTAATCGCTTAAATTCAATGTTCTCTCCACAATTAATACACTCACCAAAAGAGCCGTCTTTTATTCTATTAAGTGCATCTTGAATTTTTTTAAGATAAAGAGCCTCTCTATTTCTCAATCTCATTGTAATTGAGTGCTCTGAATTAACCGAAGCCTGATCGATCTCATCTGCCCTATCGTCAGTATCAACCAGTATATCTTCCCTCATCGCACGAGAGTTTTTAAGCAATTCTTGCCTTGTATTTTCTAGTATTGTTTTTAATTTATCCAGTTCTCTTTTTCTCACTGTTCTTCCCCCTTTAGTTCTCTAATTATCATTTTGCTTATGCTTTCCAAGGATTCCATAACACCATAACCCTGATTTGCAATCGCCTCAAAAAATGGGCGCCCCGTTGGGTTAAAGGTGGTTTGTAATTCTTCAACTGAAAGAATATTTGGTAAATCTCTTTTATTATACTGAAACACAAGTGGCAGCTTACTGATTTCGTACCCTTGACTATTTAAACTTTTTCCCAACAAATCAAAACTCTCGATATTTGTTTCCATTCTTTCAACATTACTATCAACAACAAACACCACTCCATCCACGCCCTTTAAAATAAATTGCTGGCTTGTTCGATAAAACGTCTGTCCTGGAATTGTATATAGGTGAAATCTTGTTTTATAACCACGCACATTACCAACAGAGAGCGGTAAAAAATCAAAAAATAAAGTCCGCTCATTTTCCGTACTTAATGTTACCAACTTTCCGCATATATCCTTTTGTGTCTGCTCATAAACATATTGAATATTCGTGGTTTTTCCGCACAAACCCGCACCACAATAAACAACCTTACAATTCACTTCTTTTGATGCGTAATTTATAAAACTCACCCTGTAAGCTCCACTCTGTTTTCTATTGCCTTAACTATGGTCTGATGATCGGTATATTCTATAAAACCGCCAACCGGTAAACCATGCGCAAGTCTTGTAACTTTAACTCCACAAGGAATAAGAATTTTTGAAATATAAATGGCCGTGGCCTCGCCCTCAACACTTGAGTTCATGGCTAAAATAACTTCAATCGGCCGCATGTCTTTTACACGCCCAAGCAGTTCCTTTAGTTTAAGATCCCCTGGGCCAACGCCATCAAGCGGAGACAAAACTCCGTGCAACACATGATAAACACCCTTATGCACACCCGTTCTTTCTATAGAAAAAACATCAGATGGCCTTTCAACGACACAAATAACACCGCCGTCCCTTTCGTGTTTTGAACATATTTTGCATGGATCGATCTCGGTAAACGTAAAACACTTACTACAAAAGATTGTTTTTTCCTTTGCCTCAATAATTGCCCTTGAAAGTGCTTTGGAATAAGAGGCTTCCTGCTTTAAAATAAAATAAACAAGTCTGGTTGCAGTTTTTTCACCAATACCTGGGAGTTTTGACATTTCAAAAACAAGCTTTGAAACCGAATCACCCCTTGTATACTTAGCGTCACCACTTGAAATAAAACTACTCACCCCTTCCACCGCCCCCTTCAACAAACGCCTTAGAGCTTGTTTTAATTTCAACGGGCCCCATTTGACCGCCAAATAACGACTGGGCCTCTTTAATTAATGGATTATTTTTTACCGCCTCTTTTGTATCAATTTCTTTTTGATGTTTTTGGCGCTCTTTTTTTTCAGCAAGACTTTCCCCACCTTCTTTTAACTCAACACGAAGGTGTATTGTGTAACCAAAATAATCCTTACAAATTTTTAAAAGTTGATCGTGATAAACCTTAGACTGAAGCTGTTCCTTAAAATAAGTGTCAGTGGGTTTGTACGTAACAATAAGATCACCCCTTGATTCACTGCTATTATTTGTCGGTAAGCTTATACGATTTCCATTTTCCAAAATACTGGCAAGAAGGGGCCGAATTTTGCGCACATTTTCAATAAAACCAAGCCAAGTTGGCGCGTCTTCTGCCTTGGGTGTGTCCAAGTTCGTCTTAATATTTTGAGTAGTTTCAATTTGCGACGTTTCCAGTTTATTTTCTGTTTTTATTTGTACATCTAATGTTTTTGTACTGGTATTGTCTGAGTTAAATTCAAACCCACCGGCTGAGTGTGATTTATTTTCTCCACAAGCACCTTGCGAAGTTTGAGATAATGGCGTGGAACCGGAAAGTGGCGCTAAGGCCTCGGCATGCGCGCACTTAATTAAAACCACATCTAATATTAATCTTGGTTGAGGTGACCTTGCGATCCATTCAACAGCATGGTTTAGTGCCTGAAAAATAAGTTCCAACTCCTCAAGTGGCCTATACGATGAAAACTCTGCAATACTTTCTTTTTCATCAACGCTATAGCCCATTTGATCAAGATCTGCGGCCCCTACTTTACTTAAAATAATACTATGTAAAAGTTCGATTAAATGTCTGCTCAAAACCCTAAGATCCTGCCCAGCAAGATAAGCCTCTTTTATCTGCGCAATAGCAAGTACAGCATTCCGCTTTAGAACGGCCTCAATAATTTTAAATATTACAGCCCCCTCTATTAACCCAAGCCCGTCTCTAACATTATTAGCTGTAACTTTTTTGCCGGAAAATGCAATTACCTGATCAAAAAGAGAGAGGGCATCCCTCATACTACCTTCTGCGGCCTTCGCTAAAAGTGTTAAAGCGCTTTGCTCGACATCTACTTCTTCGGCTTTAGCAATTTTTTTAAGTCGTTCTTCTGTTTGGTTTACAGTAACGCGTCTAAAATCAAAACGCTGACAACGCGATAATATTGTTGCTGGTATTTTATGAGGCTCCGTGGTTGCAAAAATAAAAATAACATGTTCTGGCGGTTCTTCCAGCGTTTTTAAAAGCGCATTAAAAGCCGCTGTGGTCAGCATATGAACTTCATCTATGATATAAATTTTCCATGCACCGTTTGATGGTAAAAATTTTGCGTTCTCTCTAATTTCACGAATAGAATCCACACCATTATTGGAGGCGCCATCAATTTCAATAACATCTACACCACTACCTGTTATTATTTCTCTGCAACTTGGGCACTCGGCGCAAGAATATAAAAAATCATCTTTCCACCGTTTTCCATCACAACGTATTGCTTGAGAGAATATTCTTGCAACAGATGTTTTTCCAATTCCACGCGACCCTGTAAACAAATATGCCTGGTGAATTCTTTTTAAATTAATTGCATTCATCAATGTCCGGACAATTGGTGACTGTCCGACTATATCTGAAAACTGCTGAGGACGCCATTTTCTGGCAAGCACAACATATGAAGACACGCTTTCTCAAACCCCCCATTCGAAATGCGTTTTAGCTTCACCCTTTTACCTAGTGCTTGAAGCTGAAACAAGAAAAAAGAAATATATATTAATAAAAAAACGCAACACCAATGTGCGTTAGTCCACGTGCAATAACCGTGGTGCGTTGACACAATTGTTAATTATAAGTTCTTATGAAATTATTTATTCAATGGTCCAAGTTTCGCCAGCATAAAGAAGTTTATTAAGATCCCCACGACCAAGCTTGTTGGCAATTTCATCTTCTTTTTGTCTAACTTCTTCTTCAAAAACACTGTGCTCAACCTGGCGGAAAATACCCATTGGTACAGGACCATTCTCAGGCTTCATAAGAGACAGCTTATAAGCAAGAGAAGAATCTTCACTCTTAGCGTCATGTACCATAACACCCGCCTCTTCTGGATGCTTGCCGTTTAGTTCAACAATTTTAAATCCATCACTTTGTGCTTTAACGCCCCTTTGGTTGTCATTTCCAAAAAGAAGTGGTGCTCCATGTTTTAATATTACAGTTTTTTCTGCTCTTACCTCTTTTTTTGTAACAGCATCAAAAGCGCCATCAGAGAAAATTACACAATTTAATAGAACTTCAATAAAAGCTACACCTTTGTGTTTTCCTGCTTCAAGCAAAACTTCCTCAACAAGAGTGGAATCTTTATCGTGAACGCGTGCAGCAAATGTTGCTCCAGAAGCAATTGCCATACTGAGTGGTTCAAATGGATGATCAAGCGAGCCGTGCGGGGTTGATTTAGTATTTTTTCCAATAGGTGTTGTTGGTGAGGCCTGGCCCTTTGTTAATCCGTATATTTGGTTATTAAAAAGTATGACTTTAATATTTGGATTTCTGCGCATGAGGTGAATAAAATGATTACCACCAATAGAAAGCCCATCACCATCACCAGTTATGACCCAAACTGAAAGCTCAGGATTAGTAAGCTGCGCACCAAGCGCCACGGTCATTGCTCTACCGTGAAGAGTGTGAAATCCATATGTATCAACATAATATGGAAACCTTGATGAACACCCAATGCCTGAAATTACTGCAAAGTTTTCTTTTGGAATTCCAAGCTTTGGAAAAGTGCTTGTTAAACCTTTAAATACAACAAAGCATCCGCACCCAGGACACCATCTAGGAACTACTGAGCTTTGAAAATCTTTTCTTGTATACTTCATATCGTTTGTTGTTTTTACTTCTTGTGTCATTGTTTTTCTCCAAGCATAGAAAGAACTTTGTTTTGAATCTCACCAGACCTAATCGGCCGCCCCCTGACCTCATTATACTTCTCAGCATCTATAAGATATTCTGCACGAAGCATTGTATGAAGTTGACCAAGGTTGTTTTCAACAACTAAAACCTTTTCATATTTTTTTAACATTGGACCAAGATCTCTTGGAAATGGATTAATATATCTTAAATGGAGACAGGCAACTCTTTGTCCTTTTTTATAAAGCTCACTAACTGCCGACATTGCTGAACCATAAACGCTTCCCCAGCAAACAACTAACACTTTCCCATTCGGATCGCCATAGCCCTTAAGTGGGGGAATATCGTCTGCAACTCGTTTTATTTTTTCGGCCCTAAGACGAATCATTTTTTCGTGATTATCAGGATCCCAGCTAACCGCTCCACTTTCTTCTTTTTCAAGCCCACCAATTCTGTGTTCAAGTCCAGGAGTTCCAGGAATTGCCCATGGTCGCGCTAAAGTTTTGGGGTCCCTTTTATAAGGAACAAATGTTTCCGGATCTTTATGAAAGTTTACTTTAATTTCTGGAAGTTCATCCTCAGCTGGTATTCTCCATGGTTCTGCCCCATTTGCCAAATAACCATCGCTAAGAGCAATAACCGGGGTCATATATTTTAATGCAATTCTTGCGGCCTCATAAGCAATTTTAAAACAATCACTTGGTGATTTTGCTGCAAGTACAACAACCGGGGACTCGCCGTTTCTTCCCCACATTGCCTGAAGTAAATCTGCCTGTTCTGTTTTTGTGGGAAGCCCTGTTGAAGGTCCCGATCTTTGCACATTTATTATTACCAATGGAAGCTCTGCAATTACAGCAAGACCAATGAACTCGCTTTTAAGCGCTAATCCGGGCCCTGACGTGCTGGTTGCTGCAAGTGCGCCGGCAAAGGAAGCGCCAATTGCCGTACCAATTCCTGCAATTTCATCTTCGGCCTGGTGTGTTGTAACAGGAAATTCCTTATGAAAACAAAGTTCCTGCATAATTTCTGAAGCAGGAGTAATAGGATAACTTCCCAAAAATAGTCTTAAACCAGCTTTTCTAGCTGCCATTATAAGCCCAAGCGCTGCTGCCGAGTTACCATTTATGTAACGATATGTTCCAGGTTTCTTTTTTACTCTTGGTTTTTTTATGGCATAAGTTGTGCTGAACTGCTGTGTGCTCATTCCATAGTTCCAACCAGCTTCAAGTGCTTTTATGTTTCCAGCAACAAATTCCGGTTTTTTAGAAAATTTTCTATTGATCCAATCTGTAGCGGGGGTTAGGTCCCTATGGCAAAGCCAATCAAGAAGACCTAGGGCAAAAAAGTTTTTTGAACGGGCCACTTGTTTGGGTGGCAAATTCATTGATTCAAGTGCTGTTTCTGTTAGTTTTGAAATTTTAACTGGATAAACCCTAAATGCCGCAAGCGATCTGTCCTCAAGAGGGTTTGAATCATAAAGGGCTTTTTCTAAGTTTTTTTGCGTAAAAGTATCTTCGTTAGCGATAATAACACCTTGCTCTTTTACAAGCGCAATGTTTGCTTTAAGTGCCGCAGGATTCATTGCAATAAGAACATCAAATTTATCGCCAGTTGTAAAAACATCCTCAGATCCAATGCCAAGTTGAAAACCAGAAACACCAGCAATAGTTCCGGCAGGTGCTCTAATTTCTGCAGGATAGTCTGCAAGTGTAATAACATCATCACCCATTGTTGCAGAGACTCGTGCAAACTGATCACCCGTTAATTGCATTCCATCGCCGGAGTCCCCTGCAAATCTTATAGAAATATAAGCAGTTTCTTCCGTTTTAGTTTTTTCGTAATCCTTTAAATGATCCACTCCATTTTTTGTGTTTTCTGTTTGATCTTTTTTTGATGACATGACCTAACCTTTACTAGATGTTCTCTGCCTGCCAAATATAATGACCGTAGAGATGAAAGTTTAATATAACAACAAGTTAACTTTTAATTATTCAATTTTTGAAGTCAATGCAATTTAGCCATCTTTTTGAAAGAAAAAGACTTCAAATTATTTATGCGGCCTGTAATTTAAAGTTAGAAGCTTTTATCTGGATGAAGTTTTTTAGCTTTTGCTAAAAGCTGATCTTTTGATTCCTCGTTTTCAGGATCGGGAATACAAGATTCAGTTGGGCAAACATCAGCGCATTGTGCTGAATCAAAAAAACCCACACATTCTGTGCATTTATCTGTAGTAATCATTGTGTGGTCGTCACCTTCGTAAATAGCCTCATTTGGACATTCAGAAATACATGCCTCACAAGACGTACAATCGTCATTAATTTTATATGCCATTATCGTTCTCCTAGTTGTTTAAATAAAAAGATTAAAAAACATCATAGCCTTCAACAATACAACCTCTGCAAAAACACCGTACTACGCTCTCTTTCAGCCTATATATTCATCAGGATTTTTAACACGCTTAAAACACCAATGAACCTTATATTTTCTTATATGGACTAATGTTTAAAACATTTCAAACTATTTCTTATTTATTCCCAAAATAAAAAGCGGCGCTTCCTTGTGGTCCTAATCAAAACCACTCCAAAAAAACACCGCTTTTGGAAAATCGTATAATATTCTACTTTGCTGATCCTGAATAATCTATTTCAGAAAGTGCCTTGTAATAAACCCACCTAAGCTTTGCGTCATCCTGTGAAAGTTCAAGAAGCATTTTAGCTCTTTCTGGCATGAACTTAAACAAGCTCTTAAAGCGAGTTTCACGCTTTGCAAAATCCTCAATAGAAATTTTAGGCTTTTTTGAATCAAGCATTAGAGGGTTCTTACCCTGTTTAATTAGGGCTGGGTTGAATCTAAAAATTGGCCAGTGACCCGACTCAACTGCCGCTTTTTGTTCAAGAAGCCCTGTGGTCATATCAATACCGTGAGCGATACAATGACTATAGGCAATAACAATTGATGGTCCATTGTAATTTTCAGCTTCACTCATTGCTTTAACCGTTTGATTTAAAGATGCACCCATAGCAACTCTTGCCACATAAATATTGCCATAGGTCATACTTATTAAACCAAGATCTTTTTTACCCATAGGTTTTCCGGCCTCAGCAAATTTTGCAACCGCACCCCTTGGTGTTGCCTTTGAGGCTTGCCCTCCTGTGTTTGAATAAACCTCTGTATCAAGAACCAGAATGTTTACATTTTTTCCACTGGCAAGAACATGGTCAAGTCCACCATAACCTATATCATAAGCCCAACCATCACCACCAACGGCCCAAACTGATTTTTTAACAAGGGAGTCCGCAACACTCAAAAGTTCTGCGCAGTTTGTGCAGTTTTTTTCTTTAAGGATTGTTTTTAGTTTTGAGACTCTATCTTTTTGTTTTTCGAGCCCCTCAGTGTTTGATTGATCGGCATTTTTAATTTCACCAAGTAGCGTTTTAAAATCGCCCGATTGTCCCTCTATGATCTGGTCAATAATTTCCAGAGCATGTTCATTTTGTTTATCTAGACAAAGTCTCATTCCATAAGCAATTTCTGCGTTGTCTTCAAAAAGAGAATTTGTCCACGCTGGTCCCTCGCCCTTTGCGTTGGTCGTATATGGAGTTGTGGGCAGGTTTCCACCATAAATAGATGAACATCCTGTTGCATTTGAAATTAATGCCCGATCCCCAAAAAGTTGGGTGAGTAATTTTACATAAGGCGTTTCACCACATCCTGCGCAAGCCCCAGAAAACTCAAAAAGCGGTTTTACAAACTGCGAACCCTTAAGTGTTTCGCGCCTGTAAAGTGCCGGATCGGTCTCTGGAATACTTAAAAAGAAGGCAAAATTTCTGGCTTCTTGTTCACGAAGTGGCATTTGAGGTGCCATAGTAATTGCACCTTTTTCCGTCTCTGGACAATTACTTACACAAGACCCACAACCAGTACAGTCCTCTGGTGCAACCTGAAGTGTGTATTTTAAACCAGTATATTTTTTTCCGCCCGTGGCATCCGCCGATTTAAAACCTTTCGGCGCATCCTTAAGAATATCTGGGTTATAAGCTTTTTGTCTTATAACGGCGTGCGGACAGACATAGGAACACTGACCACACTGTATACATGTTTCCGAATTCCAAACCGGAATGTTTACCGCAATATTTCTTTTTTCAAACTGCGTGGTACCAAGTGGCCAAGTTCCATCTGCAGGCATTTCAGATACCGTAACAAGATCGCCGTCTTGTCTGATAATTTTTGCTGTAGTTTCCTTTACGAATTTTGGCGCATGCTCAGGAACCGCGGCTGCCATTTTTATTTTACTTGTAACACTTGGCGGAACCTTTACTGCTTTAATTTCACTTAAAGCGGCATCAACAGCGCTTGTGTTCATTTTAACAATCTCATCACCCTTTTTACCGTAGGTTTTCTTGATAGCAGTTTTAATAGCATTTATTGCCACCTCCTCATCAATAACCTTTGAGATTTTGAAAAATGCAGTCTGCATAATTGTATTGATCCTTGCGCCCAGCCCCAGCTTTTCTGCAATTTTAATTCCATCAATTACGTAAAAGCGCAGTTTCTTTTTAATGATCTGGCTTTGCACTTCGCTTGGAAGCACATCCCAAACTTCATTTTCAGAATATGGGGAATTTAAAAGGAACACCGCCCCTTCGTCTGCATTTTTTAACATGTCGTATTTTTCAAGGAATGAAAAATTATGACACGCAATAAAGTTCGCATTTGTAATTAAATATGGACTCCTAATTGGGTTTTTACCAAAACGCAAATGCGAAACGGTTATTGCCCCGGCTTTTTTGGAGTCATACACAAAATAGCCCTGAGCATAGTTATTTGTTTCGTCGGCAATAATTTTAATTGAATTTTTATTTGCGCCAACCGTACCATCGGCACCTAGTCCATAAAACATTGCTCTATGAACATCGTGGCCCTCGGTTGTAAATTTGGGATCAACATCAAGGCTTAAATTCGTAACATCATCAACAATACCAACACTAAATCTGTTTTTTGGCTTATCTTTTTTAAGGTCATCAAAAACAGCTTTTACCATACTGGGTGTAAACTCTTTTGATCCAAGCCCGTAACGGCCGCCGACAATCACCGGGTACTTAGAAAGCGATAAGGATCCATCTCCCATTGCTTCACCAATAGCGGTTCTGACATCACCATAAAGTGGCTCGCCTAAAGCTCCAGCTTCTTTGGTTCTGTCTAAAACAGCAATCTTTTTAACTGTTTTTGGTAACACAGCTATGAAATGTTTAATGCTAAACGGGCGATAAAGCCTTACCCTGAGAACACCAAGCCTTTCTCCCTGTTTATTTAGGTAATTTGCAGTCTCGGCTGCGACATCACCGCCAGAACCCATAACAATAATTACGTTCTCAGCGTTTGGATCACCCTCATAATCAAATAGTTTGTATTTTCTTCCAACAATTTTTGCAAATTTATCCATATTTTTTTGGACGATTTCGGGGCAAGCATCATAATATTTATTTACACTTTCTCTTCCCTGAAAATATACATCCGGATTTTGTGAAGTTCCCCTGATTGTGGGGTTGGCAGGATTCAGCCCGCGCCTTCTATGTTCAAAAACTGCTTCCTGATTGATCATGGCTTTCATGTCATCAAATGTTAGTTCTTCAATTTTCTGAATTTCATGAGAAACCCTGAATCCCTCAAAAAAATGTACAAAGGGGATCCTGGATTCCAGTGTTGCGTTTTGTGAAATTAAAGCAAAGTCCATTGCTTCTTGAACGGTACCGGAAGACAGAAAACCAAAACCTGTTTGCCTTGCCGCCATAACGTCTGAATGATCGCCAAAAATTGACAACGCCTGGCAAGCAATTGCTCTTGCAGAAACATGAAACACGGTTGATGTAAGTTCGCCTGCAATTTTATACATATTTGGCAGCATTAACAGTAAGCCCTGAGATGCTGTAAAAGTAGTTGTCAATGCACCTGCTGTAAGTGAACCATGAACGGCGCCAGAAGCTCCGCCTTCAGATTGAAGCTCAGCCACAACAGGCACGGTACCCCAAATGTTTTTTAAATTTTTTGCAGATCTTTCATCGGCAACTTCTCCCATAACGGACGATGGGGTAATTGGATAAATTGCAATCACTTCGTTTGTTGCGTGGGCCACATAAGCTACTGCTGTATTACCATCATAAGGTACCAGTTCTCTTTTCATTTTGTATTTCCTCCGAATTTGTTTGTGTTTTCAAAATTGAAATTTAAAATCTAAAAACCTTCCTACTAAAAAGTTAATTGTTGCCAGTATACATTAATGAACCCATTAACGCTCCGCCCCCACCAGCACCAGACTAATTATAATATACGGTTATTTGATTATCATTGTCTGAGTAAGAAAACAAAAGGCAATTTTTAAAAAATAATTAAACCACATTTATTAAGTCAAGATTTACTCATTAATAAACTTTTTTTAGAAGCTGCGCGTTTTGTTGGATTAAATAACAGCAAAAAAAAAAAAGTTATAGTTAATTTTCAAAAATAACAAGATGTTACTTATAAGGCAAAGAAACACACTCATAGCCACGCATGCGTTATTTCAACTTTATGACGGTTTATATTTTTTTATTATTTGCCATATTTTATGGGTCCGTTTTGTACGCCTTGTAGCAAATTTTGTTATTTAAGATCCAGCCAAAACACCGTGTGGCTAGGAAATATAAAGCATCTCCCTGTATTTCGGGAGCGCCCAGTAGTCATCGGCCACAATACCTTCAATTTTATCACAAAGAATTCTGATCTCCTGATTTAGTGGAATAATTATTTTAGAAAGATCATCGGCTTGTTTTTCATAATCAGCATTCCCTTCGATCTTAATAAGGGTTTGGTCAAGCTCCTCAACTTTGTTTTGCAAAGATTCAATAGTCTGGTATAGATCCTGAATTGTTTTTTCCAAAGGAGACTTTAAGCCGGCTTTTTTAGCCGCAGTAAAAGATTTAACAAGTAAACCATGATATCTAAATCCCGCAGGCAAAATATGTGAGCTAACAATCTCACGCATTGTGTTTGTTTCAATATAAGCGTTTTTCACATATCGCTCAAGCCTTACACAATAACGCGAGTAAAGTTCCTGCTCGGTAATAATTCCATATTCACTAAGCATTTTTTTAGACTCTGGTGTAATTAATTGTTTTAGAGCCTCTGGGGTTTTGCGTAAATTTAATAGCCCCCTTTTTTCAGCCTCTTTTTCCCAGCTTTCCGAATAACTATTACCCTGAAACAAAATGTTCTTTGTTTCTTTTATTGTTTCCCTAAGAACGGATAAAATTGCTTTTTGAATATCATTATCTTTTTGAAGTTCTGCTTTTAACTTATTAATAACAAACGAAACACCACTAATAAAAGCTGCGTTTAATATTGTAACAGGAAATGCTGTTGATGCCGAACTTCCCACGGCCCTAAATTCAAACTTATTTCCGGTAAATGCAAATGGAGATGTTCTGTTTCGATCCATGTTATCCCTGGCAACCTCAGGAAGTTTTGAGATCCCCATTCTTAAAACATTTTTTTCTGTATCCCCATTGCTTTTTGTACCTTTTTCAATTTCCTCTAAAATTCTCTCCAAAAAATTCCCAATGAAAACAGAAATAATCGCTGGCGGCGCTTCATTAACACCAAGCCGCAAATCATTTCCAAGTGATGCAACGCTGGCCCTCAATAACCCGGCATGTGTCTGCACACCCTTAAGAACCGCCATAAGTATTAATAAGAATCTTAAATTTTGATGTGGCGTTTTACCAGGATCAAGCAGGTTTAATCCATTGTACTTTTCATCGCTTCCGGAAACCATTAGCGACCAGTTACAGTGCTTGCCACTTCCGTTAACACCCTTAAATGGTTTTTCGTGAAAAATTGCGGCGTAGTTATGTTTTTCGGCAACTTTCTTAATTACTTCCATTACTAGCTGATTGTGATCAGTCCCTAAATTCGCATCCACAAAAAGCGGGGCAACCTCAAACTGACTTGGAGCAACTTCGTTGTGTCTGGTTTTAACCGGAACACCAAGCTTATATAGTTCGTGTTCCGCCTCACACATAAAAGCGTTAACCCGGCTTGTAATAGAACCAAAATAATGATCTTCAAGCTGTTGCCCCTTGGGTGGTTCTTTCCCAATTATTGTACAGCCACACATTAACAGGTCCGGTCTAATGTTGTAAAAAGCCTGGTCAATTAAAAAATACTCCTGCTCAACGCCCAGCGTGGGAATGACTTTTCTTATGTCTTTATCGCCAATTAGATGTAAAAGTTCACACGTTTTATCCGATAGAATATCCATAGTTCTTAGTAGTGATGTCTTTTCATCTAGTGCGTCGCCGTGATAACTTATAAAAACAGAAGGAATGCAAAGTGTTTTTCCGTTTAATGATTCCATAATAAAAATCGGACTTGAAGGATCCCAGGCAGTGTAACCACGCGCCTCAAATGTTGTGCGCATTCCACCAGACGGAAAACTTGATGCATCAGGTTCGCTTTGAATAAGTTGCGCCCCTGAAAATTGTTCAACCGGTTTCAATCCATCATCAAAAGATAAAAACGAATCATGTTTTTCTGCGGTACTACCTGTTTGAGGCTGAAACCAATGACAAAAATGTGTAACGTCCCTATCAAGGGCCCATTCCTTTATGGCCCTTGCAACAACCAAAGCCACCTCGGCATCAAGCTTAAAGCCTTTTTCGATTGCTGCAACAACTTCATTGTAAGTATTGGCCGGAACTTTTGACTCAATTTGTTCAAGACCAAAAGTGTTACAGGCAAAATATTCAGATATTTTAAGCGGTCTATCATCCTCATCTTTTGGGTGATTAAATTTTCTTGGAACATGGCTTTTTGCATCTCTTATCGCTTTAAATCTTGGATTGGCTGCCGACATACATTCTCCTAAAATCATAAACGTTTAGGTTTGGTTTAGTATATAAAAACTACACCTAACGCCATACCATACTAGCTCAACATTTTTGTTAATAATATAAAAGACATTTTATACTATTAACAAAAGTTTAACAAACTCTCAATTTGGGCTGAAATAGGGCTTAGTACGTAAAAATGTCAAGCTAATTCATTCACAAGCCCCCCTCTTATGGGCGCATGGACCAGGCTAGTACAACTGTGATCAAAATTAGCACTACCAGCCTTTTGTCTTTAGAATATCCTGAATGGTTTTTTGTGTGTTTACTTCTGTTTTCTGTTCACCAGTCTTTTTTGCTTCCTTAATCTTTTCAAACAAAACTTTAATATCAACGGGTTTTTCAAGAAAATCCATCGCACCAAGTTTCATAGCTTCAACACTTTTTTCAACCGTGGCATGACCCGTTAATAAAATTACCTGCAAATCGGGATGATCATTTTTAATAACCCTAAGTGTCTCAACGCCATCCATTCCAGGCATAGACAGATCCAAAATGATGACATCAAAGTTTTTTTCCGAAACCTTCCTTAAAGCGCCATCACCACTTTCAGCCACATCAACCTCAAGCCCCCTTGCCGAAAGACGCGCAGAAAGCGCCTCAATGAAATCTTTTTCGTCATCAACAAGCAAAACCCGTTCCTTATTTTTTAACATTTTATTCTCCCACCTTTCTAAATTAACTTATAAATATTTTTACTTGTTTATTATCGTCTTCAGTTATAACTTTTAGATTCGAATTAATCTCGCCCTCAAGCTTTTGTATTAATACTAATTCGCTTTGACTATCATCAGAATATTCTTTAATGCTCTCATTTTTAATAATTATATTACAACCGCAATCTGTCTTTTCAACAGCGAGTGTAACTTCTGTGTTTTTTTCAGCC
>CAZQUK010000009.1:6768-21604 GCA_964596435.1 uncultured Oligoflexia bacterium | reverse complement strand
GTTCAGACTAACTTAGGCAAGGCGGCCTGATTTTTTCGCTCAATTGGGGTATTACTGAAACATTCTTTAGAGTTACAAACTGAATCTAATGTCAGAGCTTCGTAAGCAATTTTGTGATTTCCCAAAGAACCAAATTGAATAAGTTCGTCTTGGTCCTTAAGATCTTGAATGTTTCTTTTTAATTCATCACGGACACACAGTGTCACCCGTTGTTCCGACTGTAGTACCCTTTCAATTTTATAAATCTGCGAATAGCAGGAAGCTTTATCCTGATTTGTTGGCTGCATAATTTCCAAGGCTTCATTTTTATCATTCAAAATGTACATGAAGTATTGATGCCTCCATTTATTTTCAGCCTCAGCATCAAAGAAAAGACATTTCTGCTGCACACGACTGGAGCCTACCTGAATGATGTGGAGATCATGTGTGCTATCCTGATTGACCTCATGAAACGTTTTGATGTTAAAAGCCTTAGTGGATTGGCATGCTGAAACAAAGAAACAAAGAGATAACAAAAATGAACTATTTTTTAAGCTTAGCATAAATATTCGCTCAATCTTCCAGAAGTTGGATAGGCCAACCCCTTTCGAACATAATTTTTGAAAATGGATTGAATTTCGGCAACATCCAAATATGTGCCTTTCAGTCGTCGCAGATGTTGGTCTCTTATGGTAATACCAGTGGGGTTCTTTTTACTTACAGAAACCCTTAAAAGATGTTTGCGAACTGTGGTGATCTTTTTTTTGACCTTTCTTCTCATATTAATTTTATTTTCACACAACAATTGGAATGAAAACAACTATTTTTTCTTCTTTTTTGTTCCCTTTCGAAGCATTTTAACTGTCGATATTGCCTTTTAAAAATGTTTTTTTATTTTATGGCGGATTCGCCGCATAGTTTAAATAATCAACTACCTAGAAACCCATTAGCCTTAAATTAGCCTAGTTTGAAAATAAATCAACCACTTTTCCCACTGCTTCGCGTTCCGGCATTACCCTAACTCCATCCGTTGCACCCTTTACTTCAAGTGCCGCAAGATCAAGATAATGCTCCATTGTTTCAGCGTCCTCCCAACCACAGATTTTTCTAACCGTGGCAGGAGCAACATTTTGCCTCATAAGTTCTGTGGCAAAGCTTCCTCTTAATGCATGGAATTTTACAGGCTTTACGCCAATCTCTTTTAATAACATTCTTAATATTTTTGCCTGATATCCTTTTTCCCATTTTGGAAGTCTTGGAAGCACAAAAAGGCTACTATCTGTTTTTGCCTTTTGCTCTTTAAGAAATGTTTTAAAATCATTGTTTATTGGCACTTGCCGCCAGTAACGCCCCTTTACTGGTCCAAATGTACGTTCTTTTGTTTTATATGCCTCTTCAATATAGATTAGATCATTTTCAAAATCGACCTTCTCCCATTTTAAGGCATATAACTCTCCATTTCGCATTCCAGTATAAAGTGCCATCACCCACACTGGATACCAAGGATGATTTAAGTTTCTTGCTGCTTCTAAAAACCGCTTTTGTTCATTCCTGCTTAAAACATCAGGTTTCTTTTCATGCTTTTTGTAATCAATTTGAACCCCTTTTGCTGGACTTATAATCATCCCCTTGGCTTTTCTGTTATCAATTGCCCAGGTAAATATATTGTTTAATGCGCTTCGTATCCTATTTACACTTGATTTTGATAATCGCTTCTTTACTGCCTCAAACACTTCAATAACATCAGCTTTTGTAATTTTACCTGCTTCCATTTTATCCCAGTGCTTTGTATAGGTTTCAATCAAGTAGATATAATCACCTATGGTGCTTGAGGTAATTGGCTTACTTGTAACGCGCCCTCTTTGAAGCTCAAGCTTCCACTCAAGTTTTACTTCTTTCCATGTGGCACCTGAGTGTTCTTTAATAAGAAGTTCCTGCTTTATCTGTTGCTTTAACTTTTTATAGATTCTTTTAGCTTCAATCGGGGTTGTAATTCCTGTTTGTACGTCTTTGTACCCTTAAGCTTGGTATGGTTTTACTCCTATTTGAAGCTTTAACCATAAAAAATGTTTTTCCATCTATCTGATATTTTTTAACTGACATAATCAATACCTCCCTTTTTGAATTGAGGCTTGAATAAGTCTATTAAACTCAGATCTTTGAATGTATCGCCTTCCAAGTACTGTAATGGGTTTTAAATACCCTCTGTATATAAGATTTCTTACTGCTCCTTCTGTTCTACCAAGAAGAAGAGCAACCTCACGGTAGGTAAATAATTTTTAACATCCATTAGCACATGAATTGACGATATTTTATTTAATGAGTTTTTATTTTCTGTTCCTTTGTTGTCAATGAGCGGCTCTACTGATTTGTTATTTGTTTTATCAGCAAAGTAATAAATATCTCCCTCCCTGTCTGCAATATGTATGATTTGTACATCACCTGTATCTAGAGTCTTACTAATTTTAATAAATTCAGGCCAACGTTTACTCTCTTTTTGCGATATTGGAAGCAGTACAAATTGAGTTTTGGTTAATCGCCCTTTATCCTTAAAACCCTTACGATCAATAAATTCTTGATTAATAATACCAAGGGGAAGTCCTTTATCACTTAATGCCAGGAGTCCATGTAGGATAAGGCCTCTTATTGGCTTTTTTGAGGAATAGTCTTTTGAACACAAGCAAAGATTATTAGAACCTGGACGATCTCCAAGGCTGAATACAACGGTATCCTGAATAAACAGTACTCTCTTTTGATTTCTTACTCTTTCAAGTGTTTTGCTCCGATGAGGAATTAATATACTTGAAGCATCAACTTTATCATTAGAGAAAAACCTATAGCAAGCTTTGATGTCTTTCCATGAGTCAAATGAACTTGATATATTTTTTTCAGAATTACTTGCCAAACCTTGCGTAACATCCATAAACCGTTTAGTTAACCTCAAATCTCCAAAATCTATATCATTAAACTCTGCTTCAATCCAAGAGTATAAAGATGATGAATTTTCCATTTACCCCCCCCATTTTAATAAAATCCCATTCAAAATTTTTTTATATTGCAAATTGATCACAATACTCCTAATGTATATATACATTAGGAGTATAACAATGATAAAAAACATTATTTTTGATTGGCCAATTTTATCTGGAAGTATTTCAACAGCTAAAAGCCTGTGCGGTAAGCCGGGTTGTGCATGCAAAGGCAAACCTCCACGATTACATGGCATATATTACCGTTGGACTGGTTTTATTGATGGCAAGAGGACCACAAAGACTATTAGCAGGGAGGAGGCTCTAGAATGCGCACAGAGAATTCAAAATCTTCGTAAATTACAGCATAAAATAGAAATATTGATCAATAACTCCTTAAAAAGTGCACCATGGGTTTTTAATGAAAAAAAGAATAGAGAGAAAAAATGATTTAAATAAACTACGTCAGCATTTTGTGGGTAAAGAAAAGCACCTGCCCCGCCTTGTTAAAAGAAGCGCAAGTGTCGTAAAGACAGCAGGAGGATTGATTATGGACAATACAACATTAAAGAAAAAACTCAGTACCTATAGATCTGATAAAGACAGGTTAAGTAATTTGCCAGCAGATGTATTACTGGAAGTGCTTACCGCCTGGGAGCAATGGCCCGGGAAATTAAAAGACTTCTACGCTTCAATTGGAGTAAGTCATCGTCAGATGGCCGGGATAATGGGGAAGGCCAAAAAACTTAGACGCGATGGCCATTTTCCAGCAGAAGAATTTAAAGAGATAAAACTAGATAGTGTAGTTGATGTGCCATGCAGTTTTTTGTAAATTCCAGGCGTACTAGCTGCAAGTGTTTGTACTATGATGGCACAGGGCTTGTGATTATTTCAAAGAGATTGGAACGAGGAGTGTTCTCAAAAATTAACCCTTGTTATCCAAATGATGTGGTTTTAACTGAGGCGGAGTTTGGATTGTTTTTTGAAGGAGCGGACTTAGAAAAAAGATTTATTGATTCTCCAAATGAGATAAAAAAACACTTAAAAACAGCAGAAAATGCTTGCAATTTAAATACAACTGCGCAACAGTTAAAAGCAAGTGACACAAGAATATTTATTTGAAATTGCTCCCAGTCATCGTTTAGAACAGTTTAGTAAAGAAGAACTCATACAGTTTATTCAATCCCAAGAACGAGTTGTTAATTCCTTAGCTCGAAACTTAGTGAGTTTATTACTTTGTACACAAACACTAGCCTTAAATTTTAAAAAAACTCCCCCACTAATAGGAAAAATGGCCGACATACACATATTTCTCCAGTACTAAAATTATAGAGATCTATGAATCTCGAAAAATAAAAATCCGCAAAACAAAACGTCAGCCCTAAAATCAGCCCAATCTGATCGACATTTAGTGACAAATAGTGCATATCAAAAATCTGAGTTAATAAATTTAATCAAAACCTCTTGTTGTTATTTCAATATGTTATGTTAATTTTTTTCAAATTTTCTTTGAGAGGGCGAGATTGTGAAATTAGCATCCTGCTAATTTCAGCCTTCGGCAACCACTTTTGCTCTCCTTGCAAAAGTGTCGAACTCCAGTAAAGATTCCTAATCACTGCCCCTCTTCACAATAAAACAAAAAAGCCACCCCTTGGGCGGCTTTTTTGTTTTATGGCGGAGAGGGCGAGATTCGAACTCGCGGAAGACTTTACACCTTCGCCACTTTAGCAAAGTGGTGCCTTAAGCCACTCGGCCACCTCTCCATTTCAACAAGATAGCTTACAGCTTATTAAAGAATATATTACATAAAAACTGGTGAGCGAAAAGGCATTTCAATTCTCATGATAGTAAAAATGGATATCTGTATTAGAATCCGTACCCACCACTCCTCCACCACCAAACTTATTAATTAGAAAATATACTTGCGCACCGCGGCCATTACTGAAATTTTTCTAGCCGTGAATCTTGTTTCGTTAAGGTCAGACTTATTAATAATCATCTTACGGTACTTGCCAGGCTCTTCTAAGCTTGGAGCAATATTTAATTTAGGAAGATCAACCGGTTGACTAGTTTCTGGAATTTTTATCGGCCTTGGTCTTACTTGTGTTACTGATGTTACTTTCATGCTTAATCAAGCCTCCAAATTCCTAAAATCTTAGGAACTTATTTTGCCTGCGCCCTTTTGTGCCCTAATGTTTCACGCCTAAGCCCGAAAGTTTTTGTTACTAAATAAAGCTTAGCATCATAACGCGGCGCGCACAATCTGTCATTTTTGACACATCTCGTTTTTTTTAACATACTCTTTTACTTATTGTTTTTGGTGAAAATTCTCTATAACACTAATAACTTGGTAGCTATTTTACCCGTCAATGACCCTTTAAGGAGCCAGGCCACGAAATGACCAAAATTTTTCCAATCACTAACGCAATTAAAGACAGAATTCTCGTTCTAGATGGAGCCACAGGCACCTTGATTCAAAAACTTAGTCTTACTGCAAAAGATTTTGGTGGAGAAGCATTTGAAGGCTGCAATGAAAACTTGGTACTTACGGCTCCAAATATTATAAGCAACATCCATGAACTTTATCTTAAAGCCGGATGCGATATTATCGAAACTAATACTTTTGGTGCAACCCCTTTAGTACTTAGTGAATACGGCCTTTCAAATAAAACACACGAAATAAATATTGCGGCCACTAAACTTGCAAAAGAAGCGGCAGCAAAATTTTCCACACCAGGCCACCCTCGTTTTGTGGCCGGGGCCATGGGTCCCACAACAAAATCTTTATCGCTCACAGGGGGCATAAGTTTTAATGAACTAAAAGAAAATTTCTATATTCAGGCAAAATATCTTATTCAAGCTGGTGCCGATTACCTACTTATTGAAACCTGCCCCGATACCCGCAACGTAAAAGCTGCACTCCTTGCAATTGAAGATCTTAAAAAGGAATTGAAAACCAATATTCCAACAGCAGTGTCAGTCACAATTGAACAAACAGGAACGTTACTTGCTGGCCAAAATATTGAGTCACTTTATATATCGCTTATGAATTTTGATCTTCTTTATATTGGAATGAATTGTTCCACAGGACCTGATTTTATGACAGATCACGTTCGCACCCTTTCCAATTTATGCAGATTTAATGTTGCATGTGTTCCAAACGCTGGCCTTCCAGATGAAAACGGAAACTACCTAGAAACCCCTGAAAAAATGTCAAAGACACTTTCACATTTTATTGATTCAGGGTGGATTAACGTTATTGGGGGCTGCTGTGGAACAGAACCCAGCCACATAGAAGCTTTTGTTAAACTTGCAAAAGGTAAAACACCAAGAAAGCTCGTGAAAACAAAAGGCTCCTTCCTTTCTGGAATTGATGCACTTGAAGTTACAGATGAGGTACGCCCCATCCTCGTGGGTGAGCGAAATAATGTTATTGGGAGCAGATTATTTAAAGATATGATCACACAGCGCCGTTTTGATGAAGCGGCAGAGCTAGCAAAAAAACAGATAAAAAATGGCGCGGGAATTATTGATATCTGCATGTCTAACCCCGACAGTAACGAACTGGAAGATATGCGTGCGTTTTTAGAAGTTTCAGCTCCCAAAATAAGAGCACCACTGATGATCGACTCAACAGATCACAAGGTCATTGAGCTTGCACTTAGCTACTCTCAGGGAAAGGCCATTATAAACTCTATAAATCTTGAAGAAGGCGAATCGCGTTTTGAAAAAATTGTTCCTCTAGCAAAACTATTTGGTGCAGCCTTGGTTGTTGGAACAATTGATGAAGACCCTGAAAACGGAATGGCAATCAGTAAGGAAAGAAAATTTGAAATTGCCAAAAGGTCGTATAACTTATTAACTAATAAATATAAAATTGCAGAGGAAGATATATATTTTGACACACTGGTTTTTTCTTGTGGCACTGGCGATGAAAAATATAAAGATTCCGCCACTCAAACCATAGAGAGTATTAAACTCATAAAAAAGGCATTTCCAAAAGTAAAAACAATTCTTGGAGTATCAAACGTCAGCTTTGGACTACCTCCGGCTGGACGCGAAGTAATGAACTCAATTTATTTGCACCATGCAGTCACGGCCGGGCTTGATCTGGCAATAGTAAATGCCGCAAAACTTAAACGCTACAACACATTATCATCTGAAGAGATATTAGTAACAGAAGACCTTCTTTTTAACCGCAAGGAAAATGCAATTACAAATTTTGTTGAATTTTTCAGGAATAAAAAAGCAAAACCCCCCACTCCATCAAGCACACTCCCACTTGATACACGACTTTCAAATTACATTCTTGAAGGAATAAAGGACGGCCTTAAGGCTGACCTTGACGAAGCATTAAACTCCCACACAGCTCTTGAAATAATTAATGGCCCGCTAATGAGCGGAATGGATGAAGTAGGCAAGCTTTTTAATGAAAACAAACTAATCGTAGCTGAAGTTTTGCAGTCGGCCGAATCGATGAGACACGCCGTTGATCACCTGGAAAAACACATAACAAAAGCCGACTCTTCTTCACGCGGAAAGTTTCTGCTCGCCACAGTCAAGGGTGATGTTCATGATATTGGAAAAAATTTGGTTGAAATAATTTTTTCCAATAATGGTTTTGAAGTTATTAACCTTGGGATAAAGGTTACACCAGAAATACTAATTAATAAGATTAAGGAGTGCAATCCTGACATTATTGGATTATCCGGTCTACTTGTAAAATCGGCACATCAAATGGTAACAACGGCCCAGGATTTTTCGCTAGCTGGCATAAAAACACCAATTATTGTTGGGGGTGCAGCTTTAAGTGAAAACTTTACACTACAAAAAATTCAAGGAGCATATAATGATGGTCCTGTGTTTTATGCACCCGACGCCATGATGGGACTTGATATTGCAAAAAAAACTCGAAACCCTCAAGAACTAAAAACCTTAATTGAAACAAACAAACAAAAAATACAAAACTTACGCACAAAAAATGCGGAATCTGGCAACAAAACAGAACATGTTTCAAAAACCAGGTCAATTACAGTAAATATTTTAAATGAAAATGAACTGCCAAAAGCTCCAGACTTTGACCGTCACATTGAAATAAACACAAAACTTGAAGACATCTGGAAGTTTATAAATTATAAAATGTTTTTCAGAAGGCACCTTGGGCTTGACAATAAAACCTCAGAATTAATTGAAAAATATTCAAATAACGCCAACGATTTTGAAATTTTCACCAAGAGTGAACCAAAGCTTAAAAATATTCTAAACACACTGGATGAATTAAAAAGTGGCATACTATCCGGAAAATACGGCAAAACAATCATGAAGCCCGTGGGCGTTTATCAGTTTTTTAGAACAAATAGCGAAGGAAATTCCATTAATCTATTCAATCAAGATATGGCCCCACTTTTAACATTAGCATTTCCCAGGCAGGAAAATAAAAACGGTTTGTGTCTTTCAGATTATATTTATCCAGTAAGCAACACTAAGATCACTGACACAATAGCAATGTTTATTGTTTCCACAGGAAGCGGGGTAAGAGAACTTGCCGATACTTTTAAGAACGGCGGAGAGTACCTAAAATCCTATATACTGCAGGCTTTGGCTCTTGAATCTGCAGAAGGCTATGCAGAACTTTTACATGCAAACATCAGATCTCTTTGGGGGTTCAAAGATTCCGACACAATAACTATGAACGACAGATTTTTAGCAAAATACAGGGGCAAGCGTTATTCATTTGGTTACCCAGCCTGCCCTAATCTTAATGATCAGAAATACTTGTTCCAAATTCTTAACCCAGAGGAAATAAATATTGAGCTCACAGAAGGCTTTATGATGGAACCTGAAGCAAGTGTTTCTGCAATTTGTTTTCACCATCCCAGCACCAAATACTTCGCCGTAGGATCAAGAGAATAGCTAATGGAAAAAAACAAATCAAGAAGCAGGATATTATTAAAGTGGATAGTCGTTCCGTTAGTTTTGTTTGTAATTTTATCTGCCTTAATTTTTTATATTTTGTATTCTTTGGCATACGACCCTAAACCCTTAGAAAATGCAACTTTTGTTTGTAAAAACAATGTGCCGCTCCTTAAAAACAATCAAAGGTTAAAAATTTTAAGTTGGAACGTTCAATATATGGCAGGTAAAGAGCATGTTTTTTTCTATGACGTTCCTGAAGAAGATAAAAACAACTACCCAAATTTGGTTAACAGACCCACAAAAGAATCCATACAAAACACTCTAGTTGAGGTTGCAAAAGTTATAATAGATCAAAATCCTGACATTGTGCTTCTTCAAGAAGTTGATGATGGCGCGAAACGCACAGATTATAAAAATCAGCTTATTGAGCTCATAAATCAATTACCAAAAAACCTGTACCCTTGCGCCAGCGAGGCTTTTTACTGGAAAGCACCGCTTGTACTGCACCCCAACATTATGGGTTCAGTTGGAATGAAACTGGTGACCCTTTCAAAATATAAAATTTCAAGAGCCATCAGGCACCAGCTTCCAATTATTCCGGCGCACCCAATCTATCAGAAGTTCAACTTTAAACGCGCCATCCTTGAAGTACATTTACCTCTTAGTAAAAACACTATATTGGTTGTTCTAAACACACACTATGATGCCTTTGCCCAGGGCTCAGACACCATGAAAAAACAGGTTCTATACACCCAGGGATTAGTGAATAAATTTGATAGAATTAAACAACCTTGGTTAATTGGCGGGGATTTTAACCTTCTTCCTCCTGGCAATGCCTGGGAATATCTGACCCCAAAGCAAAGAAAAGAATATAATAAATTTACTGAGATTGCGCCATTTTTTGCGCAATTCCAGTCAATACCTGATTATAATGAACTTAACGGGAAACAATTTGCAAAGTGGTTTACTTTTTTTTCAAACGACCCTGGTATTTCTTTTCCTGATCGCACCATTGATTATATTTTTCTAAGCCACAACATCACTATTGGTGAACACTTCGTCCTTCACGAAAATACCCATCACATTTCAGACCATATGCCCTTAATTACTACATTAACACTTCCAGTAAAATTTCCAAATTTTAATACTTCTGTTACGATTAAAACTGATCTTAAAAAAAAGGTGGAATAAAATGAGCAAACAATTAATTGAAGAACTTAAAGCCCGGGAACTTTTATTCCAAACTACTGATGAAAATGCACTAATCAAACACCTTGAAAACAAAACCGTTACCCTTTATTGCGGATTTGATTTAACAGCCGAAAGTATTCACATCGGAAACCTTCAGGCCCTTTTTACACTAAGAAGATTTCAAGATGCTGGTCACAAGCCCATAGTAATACTGGGCGGGGCCACATCAATGGTTGGCGACCCCAGCGGAAAATCCAAGGAACGTCCACTTTTAAGTGAAGACCAAATTTCATACAATTTATCAAAACAAAAAAAACAATTTGAAAATATACTGGATTTTTCATCAAATAATGCAGCTGTTATTTTAGATAACGCCACATGGTTTAAAAATATAAGCTTCCTTGAATTTTTAAGGGACGTTGGGAAACATGCCCCCATGGGAAGTATGTTGGCAAAAGAATCTGTAAGCACCAGACTTTCCGAACAAGGTTTATCATTTACTGAATTTGCATACATGCTGCTTCAGGCCTATGATTTTTATTTTCTATATAAAAACCACAATTGTACGTTACAAATTGGTGGCTCAGATCAGTGGGGTAATATCACAGCAGGGATTGAGTTAATTAGAAGGAAACTTGCAGCAGAATACTTAAATGCTGAATCCAACACTTTTGGCTGTACCCTACCACTGCTTACAAAAGCTGACGGAAAAAAATACGGAAAATCTGAAAGTGGTGCCGTATGGTTGGACCCGAATTTAACAAGTCCTTATAATTTTTATCAGTTTTTCATACAAACAGAAGATTCAGATGTTATCAAACTTCTTAAGGCTCTCACTTTTTTACCTCTAAACAAGATTGAAGAACTTAAAAAGTGCACTGAGAGTGAACCCGAAAAACGGGAGGCCCAAAAAGCATTAGCCGGTGAGCTGACAAGACTAGTTCACGGTAATAACGAATTAATAAGGGCCGAAAAAGCATCACAAGCTCTTTTTGAAAAAAAGCTTGATACTTTAGATACAAAAACACTTTTAGAAGTCTTAGGTGATGCTCCAAGTACAACAAAAGACATGAGCACGCTAAAAGACGGCACACTTACACTTTTAGATTTAGTTATTGAAACAAACCTTTCCAAATCAAAAGGTCAGGCCCGAAAAGACATCATGGGTGGTGGATTTTATTTTAACCACAAAAGGGTTGATGATCCTTCTTTTTTAATTGGAAAAGAACACTTAATTGACGGCAAGTTTTTACTTCTTAGAAAAGGCAAAAAAAACTACCACATTGTTTTCTTTAAGTAGTGCAATTGCAAGTTAAAAAAGCAAGTCTACTAAAAAGCAAATAACTCCACACAATCGCCAATAAGAATTTTTGCATAAGGCTTACGCACTAAATTTTTGTTACCAATATAATTTTTTATACGCTTTACTTTATCGGCAAAAAAGTTAAAGGACCTTGAACTAAAAAGTATCCATGAGCCCGTAAATAAACATCCAGAAAGAGCCGCCCAGGAAAGCAGATAAGTATTTGTAAGTTTATCCGGCTCAAACGAAGCCACACTGAGACTGATTGCCATATATGTTGTTGTTACTGCCGCAATCCAAACACTTGCCCAAGAAGTTTTAGCGTTTGGTTTTGTAAATGAGGGCGGATTATTAATTGAAAACTCAAGCAGGGATTCTGCATTAAGCGCCCTAAGCTCACCTTCTGTCAAACCAGAATCCTCATTGTGTACCTTAACAAGTAACTCATAGGCCTCACTGATACCGTCTTTATTGTTTTCACGCATTGAAACAACAAGTTTTGCAAGTATTCCATAATAGGATACAGCATCCTCTTTTAACATTAACTTTAGAACATCATTAAGATCACTTTCGCCTTTTTTTACACCGGCTGTTTTTTCAACTTTTGCCAGGGCTTTTAATGCTTCTTTTCTAAAATCGTACCCGTCGCGATTTTCATATAAGCCGATCAGTTCTTCGTAACCTTTAATCAGTAAATCATCACTGCCAGACAGCCTTAAGCCTTGAGAAATTTTAATTTTAGCTTCATCAAATTTTTTATTAAACTCCTCAAACCGCTGACCCTCCATCTGGTTACCTCTTTGAATTGGGTACCACGGCCAAGCATACCACCAAATACCGGCAAACCAGCCCAAGAGCCATCCTCTAATGGCCTGTGGAATTGGTTGTCCTGCAAGTAACCACCTAAAAGTTAACGCCATAATTAGACCAGCCTGCATAGTTGCAAAGCGTTTCATAAAACCCTTTATAATAATGCCACCAACATTTGATTGCGGAATATTTCCAACGTCTTTCATCCACATAAACATTCCACGCATAAATCCCTCAACCTTATCTGTACTTTTAAGTGTAATTTCCTCCTCGGGCCTGTAGTTATCTTCAATAACTTCTGGTTCCCCCTGGTAAATCAATGAAGTACTGGCTCCCGCAACCAGTAAATGCGCCATGGTGTTTAAAACAATGTCGTATAAATGCTGACCATTTGTCCACAAATTAGAAATCGAACCATTAGGATCTGCAGATAATTTATCGGGTAAAGCAAGGTCGGCCCTTTCGCCCCAAAAAGCTGGCAAAAGTACAACTATTGCGTGATCTGTAACAAACTCTCTTTTAACCTGATTTGATACAAAATCATTCGCATAAACAGTTCTTAAAAACTCAAATTCTCTTAGACCAAAACCAGAAAGTTTTCGAAACACGGCTTTTGATGTTTTATTAAAACTAATTTTTAAATCAAATAATAGGTTTTGAATTTTACCATTGTTAGTAAGTTTTTCGGCCACTTCACTAGTGGCGGCATAATACTTTGCAAGTTCCTCAGTACTAAGCTCATCAAGCCCACGCCCCACACCGAGTGTTTTGAGTTTATTTAACTCAATACTAATTGCCTCTGTGGTTCTTTGCCACTGTTTGTGTTTAGCTGGGTCCTTAATTAAATCCTCAATTGTGTCAGTGTTAACAGTCCCAGATTCAACTTCAAGCAAAGTTGCAGGATCAATTCCGCTTTTTTCACTGACAATAACTGTTGCAAGTAACCAGGCAAGAGATCTTGATTGTAGTTTTTGTTTTGCAACCAGATCAAGGGCACGTGACTGCTGTAATGCAACATTCGCTCTATCTTGTTTTTTCATTAGCGGATTATTTGTACCAAAACGAATGTCCCGACCTAAACCCACGGCCCTTCCAAGTTCGGAATCAGCCTTAATTTTCTCAAATGGATTTTGACCCGATTTTAGCGCTTCAAAAAAATTTTCCTGTTTAAGTCCTTTTTTTACAGTTAAATTTGCAATCGGGGAAATAATTCTGCTCCCAATCCAGTTCCAAAATGGATACATTAAGTACGCATAAAAACGCATACCACCTGAAACAATTCTTTGCCAAACATCAAGAGCACCCCACTTTTCATGCAGCTCCTTAAAAAACAAACTTGCTTTTTTTGATACTGGAGCAAGAGCTTTTGATACGGCCTTCATTCCTGGAATTGATGCAAGCGATACAAGCATCGCTTCTGGTATAAAAAGCATTAAGGCTATGGTGCTGTATATCAGCGGCATCCTGTAATTTGCATCTTTGAGTACTGGGGGTATCCAGTTTGCATAAATATAGTTAATAATCTGAACAGACTCAACCGGGTAAAGATTATATGCAATGGACGCTCCTGCACCCACCGTGGCAATACCAGCCAGTATCATCATTGCTTTTGTATTTAATATTTTTGACAATTTTGATGATTCCTCTTGTGGTGTTTGATCTATTTTTTTCTTGGTTAGGCTCATCCAGGAAAGTCCGTAATTTAACTCTTCCCGTTCTTTTTGAAGTTCGCTAACCCTATCTGCATCTTTTGAGCTTTGAATTTGTCTTTCCGCTTCCTCGCGCCTTTCATTAAATCCATCTTCCCACTCTTTAAGTGTAAATTTGTCAAAAAGTCTATTATCCAAATCCCCGTTTGTTTTAGATCTTTCTATCAGACGTGCTATTTCACTTGGGTCAAAAGCCAAAAGTGCATCTCTTATCAGTGGGTTTATTGTGTTGCGCTCAGATTCGACTTTTTCTTTAACACTGTCCTCATTAAAGACATCAAGAAGCTTTGGCAGAAGTTTTTTAGGTACATCACCGGGTGCCACTAAAAAAGCAAGCCAGGCCAATATTGCAGTTCCTTCTTTTATTTTTTGATAAGTAACACTTCTTGAAAAAATTCCCTTAAGGGATCTGGACGTACCTTCTGTGTCGTAAAGTACAAAATCTCCAGCTCTACATACGGCCTCTCCAGTATCCGTAATGGGCACCAAAATATCTTTTGCATTATTTGTCACTTCACCATCTACAAATGGTTGCAGCCCCCTTGTTAAAAAGGAAGCCTTTAGTTCACCTTTAAAACTAAAATCAATTAGACTTTCATAAATTTTCTTAAAAACTGGAAGTGGATTTTTAAAAGCTTGTTTTGCAACATACCCCATATCCATGGCGTGCAGTGCCCCTTTTGAATCTGCAAAAACAAGCAGCTCTTTATCAACAGCGTATGCCCTTGCATCAACGCCCGTTAAAACGTGCCTTGCAACAACTACACCATTACTTAGAGCTTCAAAGATGAGTTCCTGTTTATCCAGATCAGCAACAACTTGAATTGAGGAAAACGCCACAACTGGGAGCTTAATGCTGGAGTTAATAAAATTGTAGGTGTTAACACCTTTTTGGGTTATAATTTCAAGCCGCTGGCCAGATAAGCCAAAAGCATCAAATTCTTTGGAATCAATTTCAG
>CAZQUK010000009.1:0-6758 GCA_964596435.1 uncultured Oligoflexia bacterium | reverse complement strand
TCAGACAGGCGCCCATTTTCAAATGCATCAAGTACTTCGCCTGTTTTTTGAAGTTGTGCTTTAACACTATCGTCGTTAAGTCCCTCCATAACCGGACGCATGGGACCGTTTACTAAATTTTGAGGATCACTTGGTGCAGAATTATTCTTGTCACCACCGCTTGCCAGTGAAACTGTCTGAAGGAAAAAAGTAAAAATTAAAATAATGGATAAACTTTTGTTGAATATAATTTTGAAATTATTTTTTTTGATCATAAAAGATAGGGTCCCCTCATATGAAAATTTCCAAAAAGAATTTCACCCGCCATCCATCTTGGAATAAGGTGTCCCCCTTCTTTATTGGGCCCTTATAATAAAAGTCTCACACTAAATTATAAAGATATTGCGTAGCTAGCAGCACTTGCGCGGCAAGTCAACGGGGCTTGTTGCTTTTTATTTAATATTTAATCTATTAATATCAGCAAGTTACGGGTTTTAGCTTTTTATTTGAAAAATACCGCGCGTATCAATTTATTATACTCTTTCTTGTTTAATTTTAATTACTTAGGTATTGAAATTGGTATGGGTCGTTTTTTTTACTTCATAAATAACGGTAAATACTGGGGGTAACAAATGGAATATTCTGAAAACCTTGCACCTTTAACTGAGGCCACCCGACAAATTATGTGGAACATATCCTTTAGCTGGATAATGTATATTCTTTTTGCCTTGGCTTGTATTATTTTTGCTTATGGCATTTTTAAGCACGTTACAAAATGGAAAAAAGCGAAAACAGATAGTGAGCGTTTTTCTGACTGGGGAAAACGTTTTTTTATTCTGTTAAGGGAAATTCTGTTTCAACGAAAAGTTTTAAATTCAGCATTCCCTGGGCTTTTTCATGTTTTAATTTTTTACTCTTTTATAGTACTTTTTTTTGCAACTGTGATTATATTGCTTGATTACGATTTAGGAACAAATTTATTTAATGGCTATTTTTATGTTCTGATTTCAGTCGGTGCCGACATCGCCGGGCTTTTCGTGTTGATAGGAATATTTATTGCAGCTTTTAGGCGCTTTATTCAAAAACCAAAATTTCTTGACGTAACGACGGCTGATATTGTTGCTTTAACATTTCTATCCTTAATTATTATTACAGGTTTTTTTATTGAAGCCCTTAGAATTGAACTGACAAACGACCCTTGGAAGAGCATATCGCCGGTGGGGACACCTTTAAGTTATATTTTTTCAGGTGTTGATGGCGCCACTGGTGAGTTTATACATGTATCACTATGGTGGCTACACACAGTTTTAGCAATGGCATGGATCGCAACGATACCGTTTACAAAATTTTTTCATCTTCTTGCACTTCCCACTAATATATTTTTTAGTAAACTAAAGCCACGCGGAGAACTTAAACGCGAAGACATAGAAGCGCTCATGGAATCGGATGATGTAGAAAACATGCAATTTGGTTTAGAGAACACATCAAATATCACATGGAAACAAAGACTTGATTTTGACGCATGCATTTCTTGCGGAAGATGTGAGGCAATTTGTCCGGCAAATCAGGCAAAACAGGAATTATCGCCAAAACTTTTTATTGCAAAACTCAAGGAGATTTCTGAAAAATCTGAAACTGGCACAAAAGATTCAAAGCCCATACAGATCATTGGTAATGCGTTTGATGAAACTTTTCCCTGGCTCTGCAGAACCTGTGCCGCATGTGTGGAGGTTTGCCCCGCATTTATTGATCATGTTGATACTTTTATTGATATCAGACGCAATGAGGTAATCATGCAAGGCAGAATGCCAAATGATGCCACGAAATTACTTAAAATGTTAGAGGAACAAGGAACGCCTTTTGGACCACAATCTGAAAGAGAAAACTGGATACAGGAAACCGGGGTTCCAATTATTAAAGAAGGAGAAGAATGCGACGTGCTTTACTGGATAGGCTGTTGCACGTCTTTTTCCGCGCCAAGGCGTAAAATTGCAACTGCACTTTTTGAAATATTCACTAAATCAGGCATAAAATTCGGCGTTTTAGGCGGTGCCGAAACCTGTTGCGGTGACCCTGCTCGCTCTTGTGGTCAGGAATATCTTTTCCAGACAATTGCAAAAACACAGGCGGCGGAAATTAACGCCAGGAAATTTAAAACTTTACTTGTTTCCTGCCCGCATTGTTACAACACTCTTAAAAACGAGTATCCACAGTTTGGCGGTAATTACAACGTTGTCCACCATAGTGAATACCTAAAAGAGCTTATTGACTCAAAAAAAATAACGCTTTCTAAGAGCGCCAGTGGGAAACTTATATATCACGACCCTTGTTATCTTGGACGGTATCAGAATATTTACGACGCTCCAAGAGATGTTTTGTGTACTCTTCCGAACACAAAAATCACTGAGTTTGACCAGACAAAAAGCAAAAGTTTTTGCTGTGGCGGTGGTGGCGCCCATTTTTGGATGGAAATAGAAAAAGAAGGATGGGAAAGAATTGGGGATCATAGAGTAAATCAGGCCTTGGATAAAAAGGCTGACACTTTAATTACTTCTTGCCCATATTGCGCAGAAATGCTTAATACATCCATAAAAACACTTGATAAAGAGGATAAAATTGTTGTTAAAGACATTGCAAACCAGATACTGGAAAGCATTAACTAAAAGGAATTAAAACACAGATGGTTTCAGAATCAAATACTGTTTTTTCATTTAAAGTGGATCAGAAGATTACGGATGTAATTAAGGCAAATAAGTTTACCCTTTCGGCAGAAGTTATTCCGCCAAGAAATGGTATTGAACAATTTAAAATTCTCTCAGACATTCGCGCCTTAGTTGATTCAGGGGCACAATTTCTTGCTGTTACAAAAGGCGCTGGTGGAAGTTTGCGTGGTGGAAGTTTGCCAATCGCCCAGGCAGTTAAAGAATCATTAGGTGTGCCATCAATTGCACATTTTACATGCAGGGACATAACACCTGCAGATGTGGAAAACCTGCTTATTGACCATCATCTTTTTGGAATAAGGAACATCCTGGCCCTCAGGGGCGATCCGCCGGAGGATCAGCCAATGTGGGAACCTAAGGATGGTTCTTATAAATATGCGTATGAGCTTATAAAACAAATTAAAAATTTAAATTCTGGAAAATATTTAGAGCGGGCATCAGACAAGCAGTTCCCTCCTGGTGCCAGAGAAAAAACTGATTTTTGTATTGGTGCAGCTGTTTACCCAGAGCATCCTAATGAACGCGAGCGAATAGATTATTTTAAATGCAAAGTGGATGCTGGTGCCGAGTTTGGAATTACCCAAATGCTGTTTAAGCCTGAAGCATACGCCGATTTTATGGAAAAAAGTGCAAGAGCCGGGATTAACATTCCGATTCTTCCAGGAACAAGGTTTATTAAAAACAAGAAGGTTGCAAATTTTTTGATTAATAAATTCAAGATACCTGTGCCTGATGATTTGATGGAAATCCTACCCGAAAAAACTGATGCCACTGCAAGCGGAAGGCTTAATGATTATTTTATAAAACTTGTTGAGCGCTTTCGGAGCTTAGGGGCACCAGGTTTACATCTATTTGTAATATTTGACATAAAAGAAATATCCGAGCTTTTGGGTGCACTAAAGAAAAAATTTTAACAATTGAAAACATATATACAACTTGGTGAAAAAGTTTGATAAAAAGATTCTTATCCGATTTGATCAATTTCTTGATTTACGCTGGGGTGGCGAAATTGGTAGACGCACAGGACTTAAAATCCTGCGGTTAGTAATAACCATGCCGGTTCAATTCCGGCCCTCAGCACCATAACTATTTGTTTTTATAGGGGTTTTAGGGGATTTTATTAACATATTAAAGAAGAACTGGTAAACAACCGATGGGTATAATGGTTAACAAAAATACCATTGATTTGAAATCTTGGAAGGAAACAAAGGATTTATTCCGGACTGCCAAGATATTCGAACCAGAAACAAACTTTAAGGAACTATATAAATCTGTTAAATTTTTAAACTCAAATGAGCCATCTACAAAAAGACAGAATAAATTTCATTCTCAAGACCCCAAACATCAAGGAAAAACGCCAATCCTTCTCAATACTTAAACAAACAATTAAACCGAACGGCAAGAAAGAATCAAAAATTCTTAAAATTTCAGTCCTTGATGCAATCAACAAAAGATATAAATACTCAAAAGATTTTAATACATGCCTCATGCAGGCCAAAGAAGTGCGAAAGGACCTCTATGATGAACAACAAAAAAAAGAGGTACAAATTGTTTGGCACCAAGACAACATAAAAATTTTAGATGATTACTGGAAAGATGAATACGAGGATAGAGACATTATTGATAGTAATTCTGCATACAACCGATTACACAGGGCTATAACAGCAGTTGGAAATAAATCATTAGTTTCAACTGATAAAAAAACTCTACAAGAACAAATTAACAAAAATAACAACGGCAACAAACAACGCGAAATCATATCTGCAATTAATCAATTATTAAAATACCTGGACCGCGATTTTAAGCTGAATAAAAACCGGTCAACAAAACATAAAATTGTTTATGTTACTTTTGATGACTTCAAGGAAAATATAGACAAAATAAAAGACCGCAGGATTAAGGCTCTCCATTGGATTGCAATAACCACTGGAATGCGAATTGGAGAAATCTTTGCAATTCGCAAAGAGAATTATCATAAGAATATTATTAATATTCTTGGTCAGATTGATAGAAAACAAAACCAGAGAGAAACAAAAAACCGCAGGAATCGCAAGGCTTATATATTAAAAGAAGGCAGGAAGTGGACTAAATATTGGTGTGAACTGCCTGAAAAAGATAAATTAGAATTAAGAAACAGAAAAATTTCGGACATAACAAATTTCATATTCGGCGTTAAATTTCATGATTTGCGCCACAGTTATGCAATAAAATTAATTTCCAAAGGGGTATCCCTGTCTTTAGTAGCACAATCACTTGGTAACAATATAACAGTATGCCAGGAATATTACGCTGGATTTACATTAAGTGATGAAGGTATCGAAACTGTTGCTAAAATAGTTGGTTAATATGAAAAAAACACAGGAGAAATCGAAATGGGCGTATTATCGTTTGAAAAAATAATCGGTATCATAACAACATTTATAGTCATATCAATTGCATCAGGACACGGAGAATGGGTCTGGAAAACAATTGCCCAAGCCCAGCACATTGCTTTTCAACAAATCGACAAGCCGTGGGGCTGTCCATCAGCGTTTAACAAAAACGCTTGCAATGAGTACGATCCATCTAGGTACAAATAAGCTATAAAAGCCTGTTCGTAACTTCAGCTAAAGGCAGCTTATTCCTTATATGGAAATTTTTTTCCAATTACTCTTTTGACAAATGTAGGCAGCATTGATCTGTCTATTTTTCTCTCACCTGTTGTAAGAACTAGTTCTTTATATCCTTTTTTTGAAAGTTTATTATTTCATTTTTTGCAACAAGAACGTCTCCTTTAAGATCATCCATTTTATAAGCATTAAAACCACCAAGAGATGCTAAAATTAATAATACTATTCCGAAACCAAAAAGCATTTTTCTTTTTACACCACTATTTTTAAACATGAAACAGGTCCTCCTAAACGGGTTATTCAATATAATTCTTCAAAATTACATAGTCTCCACATCGGTTAATTTCTGTGTGTGTTTTAAATATTATTACAGATTTTTTTTAATAACATAGGATTATATCAATTTATGTTTTTTTATAATATTCAATCAGCGCCAATAGTCTTAAAATGTCGTCTTTTTTTGCTGCGTCGACACATTTCCCCCCATAACGCGCCGCCCTTTTCCCGATACCGATAATATTGAGGGCCTAACAAAAAAAATATTATTATTTAGACGGTTTGGGTAAATCCACACACAGCCGTGATAATATATAACCACGGTGCTTTTGCGAGAGAAAAGTAAAAACACTATTTCTTTTTTAATTCTTTTGCCAATATACTGATTTTTTTCCACTTAGCTTTGTCAATCATTTTTAGTCTCTGGTCCTGTTTGCTATTAAGATAAAAAAGTTCCTTTTGTAATTTTAGAAAGTTTTGAAATCTTTTTTCATCAATATAACCTTCCAAGATGGCATTTTTTACAGCACAACCAGGTTCAGAGGTGTGTTTACAATCATTAAAACGGCAAAAAGTTGCCAATTCTTCAATATCGTTAAATGAGCCACTTACATCTTCATCTTCTGACCACAACTGCAGCTCTCTTAACCCTGGTGTATCGATTACTAAACCACCGCTTGAGGGCAGAATAAAAAGTTCTCTGCGCGTTGTCGTATGCCGCCCCCGATTATCATCTTCACGAACTTTATTAGTTTTAATAAGGTTATTATTAAGAAGTATATTAATTATTGTAGATTTTCCAGCACCAGAAGAACCAACTAACACAACAGTTATTCCGCTCTTACAATAGGTTTCAACAATATCCACCCCGACACTTAAAGTTGCGCTTATTGCACGAACTGGTATGGTTGGAGCGATAGCCTCTACTTCAGAAATGTAGGCGCTAACATCTTTGCATATATCCATTTTATTCAAAAGAATTACAGGGCTTGAACCACTGTTCCAGGCCAGTGTAAGATAACGTTCAATTCTTCTTAAATTGTAGTCGTTATCAAGTCCGCAAACAATGAAAGTATAATCTATATTTGCAGCTATGACTTGCTCATCAACTATTTTTCCAGGGACTTTTCTTGAAAATTTACTTTTTCTTTCCAAAACATTATGGATTATA
>CAZQUK010000008.1:0-22888 GCA_964596435.1 uncultured Oligoflexia bacterium | reverse complement strand
TCCAAATCCTCAATTATGCTTCAAACTCTTCTAAATGAACCGGACAGCAGTGATTTAGTCCATTTGTAAGTCTTTTAGATTTCGGGTTTTAATACCTTATCTACATTTTCTTTGTACCTTTCCACTTATTATGTTGAAAACACAAAACCTGTAAATTTGACACAAAGTGTGTGCCTTGCCAGGAAAAAGGGGGTTTGTGGTAAATTTCAATTCCATGTTTAGAATTACAACGGCGTTTTGTCAGCGGGTCAACATAAGAGCACGAATAGTTATCTCTTTTTAGAACTTGTTGTTTTACTGCAGCTGGGATGTGGCGTGAAGGTGTGCTTTGGTTTTTACAGGTTTGCCGACTAATAATTTTACTTTTTGAAACTGCTTCTGTTTTACCACACTGCAGGTTCACTGGTGAACCTCCTTTATTGCTCGGGTATTTATTCATAGATATAGTCATCAAGATTTGATATTTAGGATAAAAAAAATAACGCGTAGCCGCGTGGGTCTTGAAGATTTATTTAAAACCGAAACCAACTCATTAAGAAGTTGTTGTAGAGAACTATAAGATCTTTATGCTACTTTTAGAGGGTCTTATCAAAAAGGAGATTTTATTTTTTTATTCAGGTTATATAGCAATTGGCAAAGAGCGCGGCTGCAAAAACAGGAAGTACCAAAATTCTGGAAACATATTTTGCACTCAAAGTGGTCCTATTATATGCTTTTGCCACGCAAGGATCAAAAAGAACTTCTTAAACACATGCAGGTGTTTTTAAAAGAAAAAAAAATAATAGCTTGTGGTGGACTTGATCTGACAGATGAAATAAAAATAATAATTGCGGCTAATGCCTGTCTGCTTTTACTGCATAGAAACACTGATTATTTCCCAAATCTTTCCACAATTCTGGTCTACCCTAAGCCATATAATTCAAAACAAATGCAAATGCATCCTCATGGCTGGATGGTGCAAGAGGATGAAGTTTTATTGGGTGAGTCATGGGCGCACGGTACAATAGTTCTTACATGGAGCGAGATTAAACGTGATTCAAAAAAACACAATGATGGAAAAAACCTAATCCTGCACGAATTCACACATCAACTTGATGATGAAAATACCGCATCAGAAGGGGTACCGATGTTTGAAAATAACCAGCAAACGCTTGCCTGGGCCAGAGTGTTCACTAAAGAATATGAAAGTTTAATTACAGATGTAATGCAAAATAAAAAAACCCTACTGGATGAGGACGGCGCTAACAGTCCTGCTGAATTTTTTGCAGTTACAACTGAAGCATTTTTTGAAAAACCCGTGCGTCTCAAACAAAAACACCCGGAACTTTATGATTGCCTTAAAAGTTTTTTTAAACAGGACCCTGTGGAATATTTCAAATAAGCCCAACAAACTGCCCTCCACCTACCAATCAAATAGCCCACTTATTACAATTAGCGGGTCTATTAATCAGTCTAAATTAAACGTTTTTTCATTTAACATTAATAAGTTAATTGTTTTTGCCACACACAAAACTGCGTCTTTTGTGACACTCGTTCTATAACCCCAATCGTATTGCCAATTCGTATCGTATTGTCTTAACTACATAAAAGAACTAAGTTTTCACAAAGTTTTGCCGATAAATATAGTTATGAAAAATAAAAAAACAAAAACCAGTGTTGCCAGGAAAAATAATGTAAAAAAAGCGAAACCTGCAAAAAAAGCAAGCTTATCAGCAAAACGAACTCACACAGCAAAAAAACCGCTTAAAAAGCCAAAAGGTTTTGACATTTCTTACATTCAAAAAGAAATTACAGGTTTTATTTGTAAAAGAAAAAAGAAAATCACACAAAAGATCAGTAAAGCTCAAAACATTTTAGAAACCAAAAAAAATAACCTCTTCAAAGTTGCCAAGAAATTATCCAAAAGACTCCCGAAAAATTTAAATTTGGGGCATATTTTTGGCGGTACCGGCGCGTTAATAGTTGCATTTGCAATTTTCCTTTTTTGGTGGAACTCTGGGCCAATTAATAGTGTTGTTGTCTATTTAAACACTGAAGTTCCTATTCACCAGTATTTTTCAAAAGCCAGCACACTTAAGAGCCTTGATAAAAGGATTGAATACTGGAGCGAGATTATTAAAAAGCACGGCGGTGGATCTGAATTTTATAAACAAATAGGAAAAGCACCCACCATAGCTGATAATGCGCCATTTGTGCCGGAAAGATTTAATTGTACAACCTATGTGGAAGTTGTCGCTGCATTCTCAATAAGTAAAAAACCCGAGGATTTTTACAAAAACCTGATTTCAATAAGATATAAAAATGCAGAACCTACTTTTTATAATAGAAACCATTTTCCATCGCTCGATTGGATACCAAACAATGAAAAATCTGGCTTCATAAAGGACATTACAAAGTTGCTGGCCAGTAAAGCCGACATTGACTATAAAACCGAAGAAAAAGAAATCAATAAGCTTGCATGGCTGAATAAACAAAAAGCCTACAGATCCATTGCTTCTAATATACAAAGTGACTGGGAAAAAACACAGGACGCAGAAGTAAATTATGTTCCGGCCGGAGATATTGAAAAACTCCTGCCATATATTCCAAATGGAGCCGTTATTAACCTTGTAAGAAAAGCTAGCCCCAATTATCCGACATTAATCTCTCATCAGGGGTTTGCAATCAGAATTGGGAAAGAAGTGTATTTCAGACACATAAACCGTAAAGGGGAATTTAAGACCACACCACTTTTGGAGTATATTAAATATACGCAATCATCGAAATTTAATCAGAGTCGCCCCGTTATTGGTCTTAATATAAACGAGTTTAATGGCTAAATAGATTTTCTGAAAAATACTCGGGCATATTTTATTACATATATGTGAATGATTTTGCAAAAAAATGAGCGTGTGTACGATATTTCTATGCACTGCAGCGACACATATTAAACTCTTTTTTATTGCGAGGATAATTTCTTAGGCTTAGCATAGGCTCGCTTGTTACTTATTAACCAAACTTATTTTTGGAGTAAATCATGGAAGAAACCATTTATCTGGATAATGCCGCCACATCATTTCCTAAACCTGATGTTGTAAGAAATGCCATGAGCACATTTTGCCGTCAATCGGGCGTTAACCCGGGAAGATCAGGCTGCGACCTTGGACTTCGCGCTGAAGCAATGGTTTTTGGAACAAGAACAAAACTTTCAATTTTTTTTAATCAAAGCCTGATCCAAAAAAAAATCCAAAAAGACGCTAACCGTCTTTGCTTCACCCCTAATGCTACAGGTAGCCTGAATCTAATTGTAAACGGAGTGCTTAACGCTGGGGACCATGTAATTACAACAATACTAGAGCACAATTCTGTTATTAGGCCAATTAACCACGCAGGCAAAAAAGGTGTGGAGGCAACCTTCGTTGGCGCAGATGCGGAAGGCTATGTTAACCCCGATGATATTAGAAAAACCATTAAGAAAAACACCAAACTTGTAATTGTAAATCATGCCTCAAACGTAATTGGTGTTATTCAGGATATTAAAACCATTGGCGCTATTTGCAAGCAAGAGGGCGTTTGCTTTGCTGTTGATGCCGCTCAAACTGCAGGTGTGGTACCAATAGATATGGCGGAATATAATATTAGTTATCTTGCTTTTACTGGACACAAAGGGCTTTTTGGTCCTACCGGCATTGGAGGAATTTGTGTGGCTGATGACGCTGATATTTCCAGTTCAATTTATGGCGGAACAGGTGTGCGCTCCGCTCACCCTTATCACATTGATGAATGGCCACACAGATTAGAGGCTGGTACGCAAAATCTTGGCGGAATTGCAGGTTTATCAGCAGCTCAGGATTGGTTAAAAGAAAAAGGCATTGAGAATATCTACAAACACGAAATTCAGTTGCTGGAAATGCTAATTGATGGCTTAAAAAATATTAAAGGTGTCAAAATTCACGGCCACACGCGCACAGAAAAACGTGTTGCTGTTTGCTCGTTTACTGTTGACGGAATGGATCCCGCAAAAGTTGGTACATTCCTTGATGTTGAATATAATGTACTTACACGCACAGGTCTTGAATGTGCGCCCCTTATTCATAAACACATTGGCACATTTCCAAAAGGTACGGTGCGCTTTTCAATCGGTCCATTTAATACTGAGGCCCATATTAAACACGCAATTCAAGCGGTTTATGAAATATCCAAGAGCAAATAAAAATACAGCCGGCTCTACCGCAACATTTTTTTGTAAATTGTTACTTCAATTACCCGACCCTGGTCGTGCTTAACCAATACTGGAATTTTTTCTTCCTTTGCCTGAAGAATAAGATTTCTGACTTTTTCATTGTTTTTTTCAACATGAAAAATATATGAATTTTCATAAACAGTAAAATTAAAATCTTTTTTTGTGTCCTGAATATTTCTAACAAAAGAATAATCTGTCACTCTCAACTTTGACGGTTCAGGCTTGTCTTGCGCAAAAGTTGAAACAGGCAAATAAAACAAACTAAAAAAAATAATAACTAGTAACTTTCCTGGCACCTAAGCTCCTTAAAATCATTTTCCGAAAAATTATACATTTCGTTTATTGTTAGATCTTTTTCTGGCGCCTCACCCGATACAATAGCACCAAACTGCCCCTTGGTTTGAAACCTTGAAATCCAATCATATACCGGCATTGGTTTTTTTGAACACGCAGGGTCCATAACAAACATATCGCCTTCAATTTCAAAAGAAACTGCCACATGATAACCGAAACTCACTGGTGCCAGCCCCCCCCCCTGATCGAAGACCACTTGTTTTTCCACCATAGCACGGCCCCGCGCATCCGCGTTATCGGCATACGCATCCCAATTTCTTATTTGTATAAATTGCACATCAGGAAACCCATTTCGAATAAAATTATCCCTAATGCATCTTGCAACCCTAAAACAGTATCCATCAATGTGATCATCATCGTAACAGCTGTCTGGATTATACGGCACAAGTGGACCAAAATTTTCCTCAGCGGCTTTTTTTTCCTCGGGAATTCGACACTCAGACCTAACCCTATTCATAAGCGCCCTTGCTTGTTTAAGCATACCGGCTTTTTCGCCTGAAACCCCACCAGAAAATGACTTACACTTTTTTGTATTAAAACCATAAAGAAAGCCATGCGCAACAAGACTTTCTGTAAGTTTTTTAATACAAAGTGCGAATTCCTCCTTTTTGGGAAATTGCACATCATTATTTTCTAAATTATCAGATTGAAGATCCAAGTACAGATTATCAACAATCTGACTCTCAAAGTTTTTCAGGCTTTTTGCATAAAAAAACAATCTGGAAAGTTTAGTTCCTAATGTATTTGTCAAAAAGGTTTTATTTGAAATATCAGTTGCACAATCTGGCTTTTTTACACATTGTTTTACAAATCGGGTAAGTTTGCTTCTATCTTCGTTATCCAGCGCTATGTGACAACTAACATTTCCTAAAACTACTCTACAGGCATTTTGAATATTTTCAATTTTAGAGTCCATGGCGAGTAATTCAGAAATAATTTCGTTATACTCATTTTGCGTCTGAAAATATGCAACTCTCTTTTCTAATGAATCGAGTTCCTGAAAAATTTTAACAAACTCCTCCCTACTCCCAACTGTAAATTCCCGAAGTGCATTAAGTGTATCAACCGATAAATCAATAATTGTTTTTGCAAAACTCAGGCACTCAAAGTTTTGACAATTTTTATTTGAATATTTTTTTTGAACGTACTCTGAAAAATCGCGTTGATATGAAAGCTCCTCGGCAAACGCAAACCCGGAAGCCACAAGTACAAAAAGAAATGCTATACTGATTGAGTTCTTATTATGAAACCACATCGCCTTTAATATTATACAATTGTGTGCTTTGTTTTATCTATATGAATATTTGTAATACGCTGCGCAGTGCGCTGCCGACTGTGGCGTTTTTTGTGTTTTAAATAATATTCTTATTATTTCACGTGGTTACAGATTATCGAGAGTCTGTATTTTCCAACACCGACTATTTATCAAAAAAATATACCCAAAATTCTTTCCACAAAAAAAAGGCTGCTTACAGGCATTAATATAACGCTTGTAAGCAGCCTTTTTTGTTTTTTAATTTAGAATAGAAAGATAAAGATATAGGCTAAATTTTACTCTTAAAAAATTCAATAACCTGTGGTGAACCAATCATGCATTTACCATCCGCAAAAAGAAAAGGAACTCCAATGTTATCTGTTTCAAGTCCGCAAATTTTTGCTTTTTCACGCATAAGTTCAGCGTTTTCCTGATTGCCGTAAACTTCTTTTTTCTCAAATTTCACCTTTCCGTCAACGCCATTTTCATCCAAAAATGATAATACATGGTGGCAATGAGGGCAGGAACTACCATAGAAAAAGATTACTTCTCCAGAAGCGCCAGCGGGGCTTTTATTAAAAAAACCAAAATACGCGGTCAGGCCAAGTCCAACAACTATCAAAACAACAGCAGCAATTTTTACTATCTTCATAATTCACCTCTTATAAATTTATTTTGTTTATTATTAGTTTATAGTGAAGGGAATTTACACTAAATGCAATAACAATATTCAATTTGAAAAAAGCAAAAAACACATTTCACGAGCTTTTTGCATCCCCAAAAAAACAAAGATTACAAAAACTAAAATTAATATCTTAACTCCCCAACTAAGATCAAAGTACCAAGTGAAGCGCGAAGTAACTCCTGAATAGTACGCCATAGATAGAAAACATTGTGATAGTAAATAAATTCAGAACCCAAAAAAACCAAAGCGTATTAGAAGATATTTTTGATTTGCTTTTATGAAATATTTTTTTGTTTTTTTTCTGACCATTTTAAATCCCCCAGGCTTTCAAAGAGCAAGCATGTGTACCAGTTTATAAAGAATACCGTCTTCCCTACACTCTTTTGCCCTTGGACAGCTTGAATAAATATTAATAAACCCTAACAATTTTGATTAAAAAAGCACTTGAAATGTGTCAAAAAATAAAATATCCGACAAAAATATTTTGTATTGATGCGCGCAATGCACACCCAAAAACACATAACCTATTGTTTCAAAAACTAATAATACTTGATTAAAATTATCTAATGTTTTTCAAATACCCGACCGATCCGGTATACAACTGAGGCGGAAAAAGTAAACAAACAAAAACTGATTCCAAATCAGCCAAGTGGGTAGAAATAAAAAAAAATGTTTTTTTGCAACAAAAGCCTTTGCAACCGTGAGGGGTGCTTAGTGCTTTGTAAAAAAACAGTAGTTTTTCATAAAATTGGCGCCCGAGGTGGGTTTCAATTTTTGTGAAAAGCATAACCGAGGGGGTATATATGGGACTTCGTATAAACACAAACGTGCAGTCTCTTGCTGCACAGCGTAATTTAAGACAAACAATACACAATCAGGGCCGTTCAATTGAAAAATTGGCGTCAGGCTCTAGAATAACAAAAGCTTCAGATGATGCTGCAGGCTTGGCAATCAGCGAGCGAATGAACGCACAGATTCGTTCTATTCGTCAGGATATCAGGAACGCAGATGACGGTATCTCGATGATACAAACCGCTGAAGGCGGAATGAACGAAATCAGTAACATTCTGGTTCGTTTCCGTGAGCTTGGTATTCAAGCATCTTCAGACACAATAGGCGACACAGAAAGAAGCTTTATCGATAAAGAGGTTCAACAACTAAGACAGGAAATAGACAGAATAGCAAGTACCACTGAATTTAACCGGAGAAAACTTCTAAACGGTGAAGGTGACAGACTTGAAATACAGATAGGTCAATTAAACGACCCTGTTTTGGACAGGTTTTACTACAATCTTCAAGAAACAGACGCATCAACAGAAAATCTTGGTGTGTCTGAGTTTAATGTTTCAACCAAAGAAAACGCACAAAATAATCTTGAAAAAATTGATAAGGCCATTGAGTTGCTTAACGGAAATCGTGCAAATCTTGGTGCTCTTCAAAACAGATTACAAACAACTACTAACAACTTGAGAATTTATGATGAGAATTTATCTGCCGCAAACAGTCGAATAAGAGATGTTGACGTAGCAATGGAAACTGCTGAGCTCACAAAAAACAACATCCTTTCACAAACTGGTGTGTCAGTTTTAGGTCAGGCAAATCAAAGCAATATGCTTGCACTTAAACTATTAGGTTAATGTGAGAATGGCTGGTTTGAAAAATAACCAGCCATTTTTAATAAAAAGGTAACATATGGTTTATTGAGGTTAGTTTAAGATGAACGTTCGCGAAATGTAGAGTTACCTCCTCATGCCCTCCCCGCTCCTCACTCGGGGGGGGCCTTTCTTAATAATTTCTTTTTACTCTAGGCCGCTTAATGCGCCGCCAAAAACGCAAGTTATTTTGGGACAGATCCTTTGTTTGGTGTTAACTAGCTAGCATAATGAAACGCATTGTTTTTTTCTTGCCCTTTCTTCTTCTTTTTCAAAACATAAGTTTTGCTAATCAAAAAAACATTTGCCTAGACTCGGCATATGACAACAACGTGTCCTGGGCCGGATTAAAACACAATACATTTTTCCAGACATACAGAGCACCGTTTGGAGCAGTACCAACAAATAACGAAAAAATAAGAATTCGGTTCCGAACCTGCGCAAACGATGTGAATAGTGTAAAAATCAGAATATGGGATGATTTTAAGGATCAGGAAATATGGACCGAAATGTATCCAGTCAAAACTTCGCTCGTTAAAAATCTTGGCGAGGTTTTATACTGGGAAACATATATCCAAACACCAAAGTATCCAACTATCCTATACTACACATTTGCCATACAAGACGGAAACGACACAGATTTTTATGTGGATGATGACATAAAATTTTTAAGTGGCGGTATCGGTACCCCCTCAAATTCCAGACAAAACATGCGCGGATTCCAAATAACCGTCTATGACAAAGATTTTTTTGTACCAAATTGGCTAAAAGGTGCGTTTATTTATCAAATTTTTCCTGACCGTTTCAGAAACGGATCATCTGACAACGACCCCGTAACAGGCGGCGACTGGATTTATGGTCTTACTGCCAAAAAGAAGGACTGGAAAGAACCGATTTGTGACCCAAGGGGTATACTGCCAAATGCATGTATAAATGAATATCATAATATTTTTTATGGTGGGGATCTTGATGGAATAACCCAAAAATTAAACTACCTAAAAACTCTTGGTGTAAATGCAATTTACCTAAACCCCATATTTGAATCACCAAGCAACCACCTTTACGATACGACCAATTATAAAAAAATTGATCCTTACTTTGGAACCATGGAGAACTTCACTTTTCTTGTAAAAGAAGCCAGTAACTTAAAAATAAAAATTATTTTAGATGGTGTTTTTAACCACACATCAGCGGACCATCCATTTTTTGATTATTATTCAAGGTGGAACAAGAAAAACCAACTAACGTCCCCACAAGGACCCGGCACAATTGATGATGGTTCAGGGGCCTGTGAATCGGCAGCGTCACAAACAAGAAATTGGTTTTTTATTCCACATTTTGCAAGCAGGGCCATGGATGACGGTACGCCCGCCACTTGCCCCAAAATGGGTGTTAATGAGCCTAATGAAACAACTTCAACCTACGAGGCCTGGTTTAGTTATTTTTCAATTCCAAAAATAAATACATTTAACCCTGAAGTTAGAAATTATTTTTATAAAAATAAAAACTCTGTTGCACCTTTCTGGATAAAAATGGGTGCTTCCGGGTGGCGGCTTGATGTTGCAGGTGATATTGATTCCGGTCTCACAAATAACCCCGCCAATACCTTCTGGGAAGAATTCAGAGCCTCAACAAGGCGTATAAATCCAAACACCGTTGTAATTGGCGAAGAGTGGGGAGACGCAAGTCCGTGGCTACTCGGCAACGAGTGGGACAGCACTATGAATTACCGTTTCAGATCAGCACTTCTTGACTGGTTGTTTGATTCTTGCAGTGGAGCTGGGTGCTATTCTGGGCGTGTTTTTGAAGATAATGATTCAAACTCACACACATTTTCGGGTGGCATAAACGCAATTTCAGAAACCACACTTAACCATAGACTAAAAAGTATTGAGGAAGACTACCCCCCCCAGGCTTGGTACGCAATGATGAACCTTCTAGGCTCGCACGACACGAATCGAATTCTGTTTCTATTAAAAAAGATTTCAAACGAAAATACAAGAATAGCAAAACAGAAATTATTACTTCTAACAACCTTTCAGTTTACCTACCCTGGCTCTCCAACAATTTATTATGGTGATGAGGTTGGAATTAATACGAATGGCGTTTGGGATGGCGCCACATGGCAGGATGACCCTTATAACCGCACACCTTACCCATGGCAAGATATGGGACAACGCTCCGATCACGATATAATAAAACACGTAAGAAAACTTGCATGGCTAAGGTCACACTACTCGGTTCTTCGTAGCGGCAACTATAAAACAATTCTTACTGACAATATTGACAGGATCTTTGCTTATTCGCGTTTTACAAATAATGATCTTGCAATAATAGCCCTAAACAGGAGCCACACACCCAAAACAAAATCTATTGACCTTGAGAACATACCTGATGGAACAATATTCATGGAAGCGCTCTCTGGAAAAAACTATTCTGTTAATAACGACATAATTACTCTGACACTTAGTGGACTAGGTTTTGCAATTTTAATAAGACATTAATTTGGCCCCGATTGCATAGGGCAAAGGTTGGGTGTCTGGCAAGCACACACACCCCGCTAAAAAAAATGAACAATTTAGACATAAAATAATGTAGAATCAGATAAATGGAGTTGCATTTGACAAATATACTTGTTTTTAATGACAGAAAATCAAAACCCAAATCACTGCTTATTGAGCTTGATGAAAGCACTGGCTTTACCCACACATTTACAAGCGATACTAGTGAGTTTGAACTTCTGTTAAGACAAAAGTATCACGACTTGTTATTTTTAATAATTTATGAAGAACCATCAACGGCTCTGCAGCATGTTGTTTTAAAAGCAAAAAACATGGCACACGTCAGAGAATCTCAAATTGTAGCTCTTCATGCTGCATATTCGTCAATTGGTATTAAACAAACCATCTTGCTTGGTGCCAGGAATATTTATCTTGAACCAATAAGCAATAAAAGAATCATTGATGATATAAAAGCCCTGATACAAGGAGATAACATTTATCCCCCAGGTGCCGCCGCCATTCAAAAACTGGAACCCATAAACTGCACCATTAGAGTGTTTGGCCGCATCGGACGTGTATATAAGGACCAACCGGGCGATGTACAGGTTGAATCAAACTTAATACTCAGAGAAAAACAGAAAGTTAATCTTACAAGTTCAATTGCAACAGATTTTGGTTTTTCTGAATTCGAATATAGTGCGGTCAAAAAATCAAAAAATGACATCTATTTTAATTTTAAAAACAGTTATAAATTGGCCCTTAATAATTCAAATCTTTACAAAGAAAAAATCCAGAACTGGATAAAAGAAAAGAAAGATGAATTTTCATTTCCAAAAGCCAAGGTTCTTTGGATAACCCAAAAAACATTAAATGAAATTGAAGAACTTTTTAATGATAATTTATTCAGTTTTTATACAAAGTTGCCAGAAAAACTAGATATCTTTGAACTTGAAAGAATCAACCCCAAAGCAATAGTCATTAATACGGGGAGCGAAAAAGTTTATCAAACACTTAACCGGTGGCTCACTGACTTTCTTCCCGATAAAAAAATACTAATTCAAACCGTCAGATCATCAAAGTATAACTGGCAGTTTATTGATATTAGCTCCGCCACAGAATTTAAAAAAGAATTCATTGAATACACAAAACCATTTTTAATTGAATATGTTTCAGAGCAAATAAAAAGTGCGAACCACCTCCATAGAAAATCAAGATACTCTCAGTGCTATTTTTCATCAAAGGGGATCATTAATGGGGCCTCTCAGCATTACGTTGCTGTTTTATCAGATCTGAATGCTGAAAAGGATGCACTTATCCAAATTTATTCACCAGAAATCGACGAAAACCCTGAGATTGGTTTTTGCGGGAAAGTAGTGGACTCTCAAAATACACTTAATGGTAAAAAAACATTGCTTACCTGCCAGATTTTACCAGTTTCAAATAATTTAAACCTTCCCCTTCCAAAACTTACCAGAATTATTACTGAGCAAATAAAAAAGCCCCCACTTATTACAGAAAAGTTTTCACAGTTAAAAACTAAAAAAACATTAAAACTTAGCAGAAGAAATTTGCTAATTATTGGAATAATTTTGCTACTTTTACTCACTGCGCCTTATTTGTTTGGGTTATTTATAAAAGATAAAGATTCGGTTTCAATAAATAAGATTTCCACAATGGAATCAGTACTTCGAGCAATCAGAAAGGCTTTTAGATAAAAACCCTACCGCTTTTTGACCACCAGCATTACAACTCGACCAACACTTAAGTATGTCTTCTGCTTTTTCTATTGCCTTTAAAAAAAACAAGTAGTTGTTTAAACTTATACCTTATTTTTAACCATAGTTTATATAGCTAGGAAATTAGGTTCGGGACTAAAGCTTATGAAAAGAATTTATTTAATATTACTTATGTCAGTTTTTATGGCGGCAACTTTTCACACCAAAGCCAATGCTGGAAAATACAGCAACGCGCTTTTTGCATACCCGCACATTCAAGCCTCTCCACTCACGCTACCTGCCGGTAAGCTTATTTTAGGTACAAGTGTTGCTCTTGGTGTGACCGACTTTTTTCAGGTTGGAGCAAACATTTTAAAACTGGCCTACCAGATCTATAATGCAAATACCAAACTTTCAATTATCGATACATATTCGTTTGCATTTGCCTTAACGTTTGGTTGGGAAAGCTACAGCCAAGAATACACTTCTGGAATAAGTGCAGATGTAACTTCTTATTTACCAGGTGGAGTTATGGCTTTTACTATCGCGCCAACACTTGCTTGGTTTTTAGGCGGTCAATATAGAACATCAAGTGTGACGTTTTCATCGGGAGACGTAACAAGCTCTGCGCTGTTTCAGGGAACCAGGGTCGGATCAGATATTGCATGGGCCTATGCACCAAAACGTTCAAAATCTGGTGGTAACAGACTTGGAAACGTTCTGGCTTTTGGTGCAAACTATGACATAACTTACAAATTATACGGGTTTGGTATGAGCCACCACTGGCCCGGCTTCCAGCTTGGTATGCATTTTTATCCAAACGCAAATGATGTAAAATACGAAGTTATAATTGTTGGCGGCATGAGCATGGATATTTAACAAAGGAAACACACTAATATATGAAAGCACTGGTAAAAAAATATAAAAAAAGAGGTCTCTGGCTTGATGATGTTGAGCAACCGAAGATATCAGAAATTGATGTACTTATTAAAATCAAACAAACAGCAATTTGTGGAACCGATGTTCATATTTATGAGTGGGACGAATGGGCACAAAAAACCATACCTGTACCAATGCATGTGGGACATGAATTTGTAGGGGAAGTTGTTAAATTAGGAAAAAGTGTTACCGGACTTAAAATTGGCGACCGAGTATCGGGCGAAGGGCACATTGTGTGCGGATATTGTCGCAATTGTCGCGCCGGAAAGAGGCACTTGTGTATAAACACAAAAGGAATTGGTGTAAATGTTCCAGGATGTTTTGCTGAGTACTTATCACTACCTGCAGTAAATGTTTTTCCCTTACCCGATGACATTACAGACAACGAAGCATCCGTCCTTGATCCGCTCGGAAACGCTGTTCACACGGCTCTTTCTTTTGATCTAGTGGGTGAAGACGTACTTATAACCGGCGCGGGTCCCATTGGTATAATGGCTGGAGCTGTAGCGCACCATGTGGGAGCAAGACATGTTGTGATTACAGACATGAATGAATACCGACTTGAACTTGCAAAAAAAATGGGAATTAAAAACTGCATAAACATTAAAAACAAAAACCTTAAAGAAGTAATGACGAGCCTTAAAATGAAGGAAGGCTTTGATATAGGCCTTGAAATGTCAGGAAGTGCCGATGCCTTAAACAATATGCTTGATGCAATGAAGGCGGGCGGAAAAGTTGCCCTTTTAGGCATTATTCCCAAAAAAGCACAAATAGAATGGGAAAAGGTAATTTTTGGAGGACTACTGCTTAAGGGTATTTACGGACGCGAAATGTTTGAAACTTGGTACAAAATGAGTGCTATGCTCCAAAGCGGCCTTAATATTGACCCTATTTTCACACACAGATTTGATGCTATTAATTTCGAAGAAGGTTTTGAAACTATGACCAAGGGAAACTCTGGAAAAATAATACTAGATTGGAGCTCAATAAATAGATAGGAGAAGTGGCAAATGGCATACACAGAGGCAAAGAAAATATATTCTGATATCTTAAAATCCATTAAAGACGATGGCCTTTACAAAGATGAACGCATAATTTGTTCACCACAGGCAGGAAAGGTTACTGTTAAATTTCCTGAAGATGCCCAAAAAAAAGAAATAATAAATCTTTGTGCAAATAATTATCTTGGCCTTTCATCTCACCCTGAAATAATTAAGGCCGCCCATGACGGTTTAGAAAAACGTGGGTTTGGAATGTCGTCAGTAAGATTTATCTGTGGAACCCAAGATATACACAGGGAACTTGAACGCAAAGTTAGCTCCTTTCTTGGCACCGAGGACACCTGTCTTTTTGCCTCTTGTTTTGATGCAAATGCCGCACTTTTTGAGGCTCTACTTTCAAAAGAGGATGCCATTATTTCCGACAAACTAATTCATGCTTCCCTTATTGATGGCGTAAAACTTTCTAAGGCCGAGCGCCACATTTATGAACACTCAGACATGGATGATCTTGAAAATAAATTAAAAACAATCAGGGCCCGCATAAAGATGATTGTTACAGATGGAGTTTTTTCAATGGATGGTGACATGGCAAAGCTTGATCGCATCTGTGCGCTTGCTGAAAAATATAATGCTATGGTCACTGTTGATGACTCTCACGCCACGGGTTTTATTGGAAAGTCTGGACGTGGCGTTCATGAACACTTTGGTGTAGTGGATAAAGTGGATATAATCACAACCACATTTGGAAAGGCCCTTGGCGGAGCAACCGGTGGGTGCATATCCTCAAAAAAAGAAATAGTAAATCTTCTAAAACAACGCGCTCGCCCCTATTTATTCAGTAATGCCCTTATGCCACCTGTTGTGCAGGCTACTATTAAGGTACTTGCTATATTAAGCGAAAACACAAAAAGGCGCGACAAACTTGAAAGCTTAACCAAATTTTGGCGCAACAAACTTGAGGGTGCAGGCTTTGATTTAAAACCAGGAGCCACCCCTATTGTTCCAATTATGCTTTATGATGCAAAACTTGCACAAAGTTTCAGCCGTGATTTATATGACGAAGGTGTATTTGCTGTAGGATTTTTCTACCCCGTAGTACCCAAAGGTGAAGCCAGGATAAGAACACAAATTTCAGCCGCACTTGAAATGGAAGATCTGGAAAAAGCATTTGATGTTTTTGTACGGGTTGGAAAAAAACATAAGGTAATATAGATTACTTCCGCCAAAACTCGGGCGATAAAAGCACTAGGACCGTAAATATTTCAAGCCTCCCAAGCAGCATACAAAGCGAAAGCGCCACCTTACCAAACGCCGGGATATGGGCAAAATTATCAGTAGGACCAACGCTCCCAAGCCCAGGGCCAATATTACTCAGACATGCAAGAACAGAAGTAGCAGCAGATATAATATCCATTCCAAGACCTGTCATAATAAGTGAAGCCATAATAAATATTAAAAAATACAGGACAAAAAAGCCCATAATGCTTTGAAGCACCTTATCGCTAACAGTATCGTGATCAAGTTTCACTGATTTTACAGCTTTCGGGTGAACTATTTTGAATATTTGTAACAAACCGTGTTTTACAAACATAAGCACTCTTACAACTTTAATTCCGCCGCCGGTTGAACCAGCACTTCCGCCAATTAGCATTAAAACCAGAAGTCCAAGCTGAACAAATATTGGCCACAACTCAAAATCGGCTGTTGCATAACCGGTACTTGTACCAATAGAGACTACCTGAAACGCTGTGTCTCTTAAGTTAATAAGCCAGTCTTCGTAAGAGTGACGGTTGAAAATAAAAAATACTAAAATCGCAAAAAGTGTAATTGAAATGTAACATCTGAATTCCTCACTGTTAAAATAGGCAAATATTTTTCCACGCAAAGCCTGGAAATGCAGTGTGAAGTTTACCCCTGCACAAAACATAAAAAATGTAATAACCCAGTGAATATAGCTGCTCTTAAAATAAGCAACGCTTTCATCATAGTTTGAAAAACCACCAGTTGCCATAGTTGTAAAAGAGTGGCAAATGGCATCAAAAAAACCCATACCACCAAACATTAGTAGAAACATCTCTGCAAATGTAAAAATAAAATAGACACCCCATAATAACTTTGCCGTATCTTGTATTCGTGGTTTTAACCTGTCCTTTGTTGGACCAGGAACCTCTGCCTGAAAAAGTTGTGCTCCACCAACACCCAAAAAAGGCAAAATAGCCAGGGACAAAACAATTATTCCCATTCCACCAAGCCACTGCGTTTCAGCGCGCCAGAATAAAATACTTTTTTGCATTACGTTTAATCCCACAAGAACTGTTGATCCTGTGGTTGTAAAACCAGACATTGCTTCAAAAAAAGCATCAATAAAAGTCGGGGCAATATTTCCAATTACATAAGGAAGTGCACCAAATATTGAAAATAATAACCAGCCTATGGTCACAATTCCAAAACCTTCTCTATAGGTCACTTCGGCTTCTGTTTTTAACCCCTAATAACAAATGGCGCCGGCTACTAAAGTTACAGCGGCAGAAATAAGAAATATATAAGTTGCCCCATCCGAATAATACAACGAAACGGGAATCGGAAAAAGCAGTGCAACACCAAGCGACATTAGCAGACTGCCCAATACATGTAATGTTAACTTAATGTTCATACGCGTATTCCATAAAATCAGGAAAAGAATTTTTCCACCTTTGTAATGAAACTTTCAAGTGCAAACACCACAACATGATCACCGGTTAAAAGCTGATCACCACCGTGAGGAATAATTATTTCAGTATCCCTTACAATAGCACCTATAATCATACCTTCAGGAATCTGAAGAGAATGAATGGGTTTATCAAGAATTTTACTGTCTTCGGTTAATTTAAACTCAATAACTTCAGCATCTATCTGTTCAAGCATTGCAATTGAGAAAACATTGTCACCTTTAATAAATTTTAAGATTGCGCTTGCCGTTGCAAGTCTTGGACTTATACAAAGATTGATACCTAAAGAAGGGGCCAACTGAACAAGTTCAGGATTATTTACAAGAATTATTGTGCGTTTCACGCCGCATCTTTTTGCAACAAGCGCCCCAAGAATATTGGCCTGATCATCTTGAGTGGCTGCAATAAAAACATCGGCCTTGTCAACGCCCTCATTTTTGAGGGTTTCAACATCTGTGCTATCTGAGCAAAGCACTAGAACGTTATCTAGTGTCTTATCTTTTTCAAGTGCCTCACAATGCACAGGGTTCCTGTCAATAACTTTTACGGACCTTTTGTCACTAGAAAGTCTTGCTGCAACCTTGTGCCCTACTCTTCCAGCGCCCAGAATAAAAACTTTATCTATATCATCAGCTTTAAGCCCAAAAAATTTTCTAATTGAAACAATGTCCTTCTTCTTACAAACTAGCGAAACTGAATCACCAGCTTTTATCTTATGACTACCGTGGGGAATAATGGTCTCACCATCCCTGTTGATTGCTGTAAGTACAAGTTGAAGATTTTTTCGCTTCTCGCCTATTTCCTGCAAGGTCAGATCTGCAAGCGGGCTTTCTTTAGAAATTGGATAACTTAAAAATATTACTTCACCACCCGCAAACTCAGCCACCTCCGTTGCATTGGAATAAAAAACAGCGCTGCAAATATCGTTAGCAACAACCTGTTGCGGATTAATAAGCAGTTCAATCCCCAAAGCCTTTGCATTAATTTTACTTTCATTATTTGTAAACTCGTCATTCTTAACACGCGCAATTTTATTTGGGACATTGTAGGCTTTGGCAAGAATACACGAAACAAGATTAACTTCATCAATATCCGTCACTGCAATAAAAAGTTCGGTTTTTGAAATACCAGCTTTTTCTAAAATCTCTGCACTTGATCCGCTTCCCTGTACAACAAGTGCATTTAGTTTATCACGCAATAAATTGCCTTTTTCCACATCACGCTCAACAACTGTCACATCGTGACCATCTTTGGATAATCTGGAGGCAATATGAAATCCTACTTCACCGGCGCCAACAATTATTGTTTTCATAATAGTATAAAATTACCTTTGTTTTCCCAGGCTTGTCTAGATATGTAATTATTTTATTTGATGCGCTGCAGCACCACATGCAGTGCCATTGATTGACTTTTATCTCACTGTTTGGTTCCATATTAGTTATGAAAAGTCGAATTTTTACAATTTTTGTTCTTTTTCTAACATCACAAACAGTTTTAGGAAGCACCCAATTTCAAGGAGGCGGAGGTGGTGGTAGCGGTGGATATAACGGGGCGGGACAGTCGGTAGAAAGAAGTTCGGTAGCGCCGGGAAGCAACTCATCACTGGATAAAAGATTCTCCCTGCCCGTTGCCTCTGGTATTGCAATGCCGTCGAATGTAACTTCTCTGTTCCAAAATCCGGCAGGCTTGACCTATAACAACAACAGCAAAGTGCTTGCTGTTTTAGGTGGAAACGCTGCAGATCTTAAAAGCCCAAACTATGGAGGATACTTTTACACAGGTAACAAAACCCTCTCAATGGGATTTGGATATCAAAGTGCTGGTTCTATTTGGAACAATGGGAAAATTAATGCTGGAGTCGGCTTTTTCTTTAAAGAACTTAATTCTTCTTTTGGTGTTTCCTCATATCAGATTGAAAAAAAGTTTTATACAAATCTTGGATATCTTTTTAATCCATTTGGTAAATTAAAAGTAGGACTTACAGGCCTAGGTATTGATGAGTCCGGGGCAAAAACCTACGCACTTGGACTTGCCTATGATCTTGGTTACACGCTCAGCCTGGCTCTTGATACTGGTGTTAACTATAAGTTCAAAGACGCAATGGTTACCCCCGGTGTTAAAGTAAATTCAGGTAATCTTGCATTTTCGGCAGGATACAGTATCAAGGCCGACAAAATAAGATCCACACCACCGCACATAACAAATGGGGCACAGGTTGGCATTACCTATTGGATCATTAAAGCACTTTCCATGGATCTGTACTACAGACATCAGAACAAATACAACTTGGATCTTGCTTTCAGGTTTTAGAAATTAGATATTTTCCTTGCTCTCAGTAAAAGCAACCCCAATTGAACTAAGCTCTTCAAGTATGGGCTCGTAAAGTTCTTTAAGCACAGGAATATGAACACCTGTTAAATTAATTTTGCCTTCAAGTATGAGCTTTACTGCAATTGCCGCAGGAAGACCAACTGTTCTTGACATTGCAGAACCGAGTTTAGGATCACCCAAAACCACCATCTTTGAAATTATTTTTTCCTTCACACCTTTTTTGTACTCGGCAGCTATATCATGATAAAGGACTATCATATCGCGTTCATTTTGTTTATAGCACATTTTTTCGAGCATAATATCGGTTAAAGTATCTATCGGTGACTTACCTGTAGCTTCAAGCTTATTGTCACTAAAAAGCCCAAGCCATGAAAGACGCAAAATAATATCAGATGTTTTTGGCACACCAATTTTTTCTGCCACTTTTTCTATCAATTTATTAGTGTCTGTTTTTATTACTCCTGCAATAAAATCTTTCATTGTGCTTCCTGGATAATTGATGATTTTATCATTCAGCAAACCTAACTCAACAATTGCTTTTATAGTTTCGCACCAGCCCTTGTATCTTAGAGTACCGCGGAAAAATGTCTGAATTTCTTTTATATCATAAACATCAATATAGGGTATAGAGTCCCTGTTTGTATAAGCCTCAAATTCGCCAAGGTTTTCAATTATTAATGGAAATGTTCTTAAAAAAAGGTCCTTGTTTGAAATATTTATTTCATGGCCACTTTCTAAATACCTACCACTGTTTAATCCGGCCATTAAAACACCCTTTGGCGACCAAGAAAACTTATAGCCAAAAGGATTATCGTTGGCGTCAGGTGCTGGCAGCCCGCCACAATATGACTTAAAGGAAACCACCTTGCCACCCTTGGCTTTCACATCATTGATTATTTTCATGGCAGACATATGATCCACTCCTGGATCAAGGCCAACCTCATTTAAAAATAAAAGACCATTTTTTTTGGCCTCTTTATCCATGGCCCGCATGTCACCACTAACATAGCTTGTGGTAACAAGATGTTTTTTCTGTGAGAGACAAATTTTTGCAATTTTAGGATGAAACACATAAGGAAGCAAACTCACAACCAAATCATACTTTTTAATAAGCACTTCAAGTTCATCTTCATTTTGCACATCAAGTTTGTGTGAAATACCGTTTTTATGAGAACCAACTAATGTCTTTGCATCTTCTACAAATAGACTTGCAACTTTTACATAAAAACCATTATCAAGAAGATAATGAACCAGTGGCTTTGCAACAAGGCCAGCACCTAAAACAAGTATTTTTTTCATGTGATGCCCCCCGCACCCTTCATCTTAAAGAAAATAAAAATAAACTTATAACAAAAATTTTTCCATATAGCGATACTGATGTGTAAATTCTCCTCGCTTTAAAATTAATGCATTTTTCACAGGAGGACTCAGACTCAGACTGTCAAAATTTTTATTAAAATCCTCTTTCACAATTTCCTCAACAAAAGGGGTAATTGCTTTTGAAAAAAATGCGGACGACTCACGCGAAAGCTCGCAAGGCAGGTTATCAACAGCCAGCACTACGGGTCCTTGTCCCCTTACCCCATCAATAGCTTGGTCTGTATTGACGTCATAGACATAAACAGGATTAAGCGGTGTCGTGGATTTCAGATTTATTTCAATAGAACCGCGAACGTCACAGGTAATATCGCCAATGACTCTGAATTTAGGTGATTTTTTTTGAGAATAAAGATCCTTCACATCTTTTACTGTTACAAATCTTGGTGATGCTTCGGTCCAAAAAATACAATTCATCAAAATAGAAATATATTCAACATACTTTGAGAAACTTGATTTGTATTTTTCAGGATACTGAAAGTAGTCCTTAAGTGCGAACTGATGTTTGGGATCTTTTGGTTCAACCAAATGTTTTTCCTTGAAAACAACTTTATAAACATGCTTTTTGGAATAACTGTTGCCTTCAAAAAGTGGTTTTAACTCATCGGGTGTTATCTCAATATGCGGCAAAGCATCTAAAATCTGCCAGGCACCTTTTGCAACCGACCCATAGCCGGTAATACCAACCACAAGCGGACAAAGCTCATCTGGAAAACCATTTTTTGAAATCTCTTCACTTAATTTTGCGAATTCTTCAAAAACACATTTAAGTGTACCGTACTTTGAAGTCTGTTTTATTTTAGAAAATACAGAATCAATTCCTTCTGCTTTAAGTTTGCGCCCAAATGTCCAGAAACTATCAATCATCCCAACTTGTCCTGCAAACGGGCCAAAAAAAACAAGCCTTTTGCCATCTTTATCAACAATTTTCTCGTAATCAATAAGAGTGCAGTTTAATTCCTTTAATTTTTTTAACATCGCCATATTATATTTTTGCCCCTTAATAGTGTGGGAAAAAAACGCATATGTTTTATTTTCGCATAAATAATTTTTGGGAATTTCCTTTATTCCAAATACAACATCAGCATTTGTTAGATCTTCTGAAATTATAGCACCGACTTCGGAAAATTCTTCGTCCTTGTATGCGCGGATTTTTGAAGGCTGAACCAGGCACTCATAACCTGTGGTTTTTAGAATTTTTTTAATGTCGGCAGGAACAAGGGGGACCCTTCCTTCCATGGCATTTTTATCCTCGCGTCTGATTCCTACTATCATGACTTAACCTCGCTTTTTTTGCTCTTCACAGTTGAAGGTGGAAGCTGATTCAAACGCAATTTAAGTAAATGTGCAAGAGTGTGTTGCGTTAGGGTTTAAAAATCGGCACATTACCTGACCAATCATATATTTTTTTAAATTAAAAACACACTAACGCCGGGCGCAAACCAAAGCAAACCAAAGATTCTTATAACTTTTTCCGAAAAGTAAGACGTGCAGAACCATATTAACACAACACACAAACCCTCGTCTTTTATGGTGAGGATATTTGCTCATAAAAACACACTAAAGCTCCTAGCTGCATTCTTGCTTGCAGCTCAGTTACTTAATTCAACCCCGGCAAATGCAGAACTTAAAATTTCTTGCTGGTTTAGAGCTCTAAAACTTAATACCGAAAAAGTTACCCAGACACTGGTTCCACATCCGACAATTAAACCTAAATATAAACCCATCTATATGAAGTCAATGTTTGACGGTGAGGAAAGAGGTCGCGCGATTTTCTGGAACCACTCTGAATTTTCTAAAATCTGGATAAAATATTTTACAAAAAGTGAGCGCGAGCATTTTACTTTATCTTTTAGTAAAGAGGGCAAAATATTGCAGTTTCAAAAGCCACTTGAAACTAACCAGAAAAAAATAATGTACATAATGACCACACAGGGGGACTTTCTGGCCACTTACCAAGTTTACAGACAGATCCACCATTCAAGTTTATCCATAGGGCAGAGAATCTCAGGCGCTGGTGAAATGATAGTGGAAGATGGTGTTTTAAAATTTATCAATAATTTTAGTGGTCACTATAGACCACCAACCGATGCACTTATCAATTCACTTACGGAGCTAAAGCTTAGAGGCGTAGATATAAGTCACGCC
>CAZQUK010000007.1:0-23467 GCA_964596435.1 uncultured Oligoflexia bacterium | reverse complement strand
GTGTTTGTATGAAGAAAAACAAACTTTTTAAAACACCCTTCGGTACTTTTAAATATCAATATATAAAAGATCCAATATATCACATTGGTATTGATTTTGTGCAAAGTCTGGAGGGTAATTATTATATTGCCACAAAAGAAAAAGCGCTTTGTGATTTAGCATATTTTAATAAGACGGCAAGAAGCCTATTGAATAGCGAAGAGGGTATAAGATTTCTTCTTGAAGATTACAGAATGGATCCTGATGATTTGCGTGAGCTTGATGAAAAGAGTCTGATTGAAATTTCAAAAATATATAAAAGACGATCTGTGTTGAATATTACAGACGCAGTATTGAGGATAAAACATGGATAAAAGAATATTTCAAATGCTAGATAAATATAAATGTCAAACCAAAACAGATTACAAAAATGCATTAAAAGAAGTTATTCAAGAAGTTGCTCTACTAGGTCTTGCAAGAAATGATTTTTTTAAAAAGGGATCTTTTTATGGAGGTTCTGCTTTAAGAATTGTGCATGGGTTAGATAGGTTTTCTGAAGATTTGGATTTTTCACTTCACGAACAAAATCAAGATTTTTCTTTTGATTCTTATCTTGATGGTATTGAAAATGAACTTAAGTCGTTTGGTTTGAATCTTGAAGTAAATAAAAAGGAGAAAAAAGCTCAAAGCGCTATTGAGTCTGCTTTTATTAAAGGAGATACATTAGAACATTTATTATTAATTCGGGGTTTAGAAGATCCGCGATCTGGAATAAATAAAAATGATAAAATAAAAATTAAGATTGAAATAGATAAGAACCCTCCTGAATACAACGGAATCAAAAAGGAAGTTACACTGTTTCAACCAATAACATTTAATATTAGTATTTATGATCTCCCGACACTTTTTGCTGGAAAAATACATGCTCTTATGTGTCGAGGATGGAGGAGTGGACGAGTAAAGGGGAGAGATTTATATGATTTTTGTTGGTATATAGGCAAAGAGGTGAGTCCAAGTATTAAATATCTTGAATCTAAAATGAAGCAAACAAATCATTTGGAGCAAGACTCCGCATTAACCATAGAAAAGCTTAAAAAATTTCTTAATGAAAAATTTAAAGATATTAATTGGAAGCAGGCAAAAGAAGATGCATTGCCATTTGTTAAGGATGATTTAACTTTACAACCATGGAGTGAAACATTTTTTAACTCTTTGGTTGAGAAAATATTGTAGGGCCAAACGAATCAAGAAGTTGCTTAATTAATCACAATCAGTTTAAATGTTTCAACCTGTCCACGAATTAAAGTTTACCCAAAATTCTTCTTTGCAATATCTGCAATAGTGTTTCCAATATTAATCGATGATGTTGCCGCAGGTGATGGAGCATTCAGAACATGCACCATATTGGGACTCTCAATAATTCTAAAATCATCAACAAGCTCACCGTTACTCAAGAGTGCCTGGGCCCTAACTCCTGATCCTCCTGGTATAAGGTCATCAATTTTAAGAGCAGGAATTAGTTTTTGTAATGCATGTAAAAATGCTTTTTTATTTAATGACCTGTACATTTCACCAAAGCCTGTGCGCCAGAATTTCCCGGACATTTTCCAAAAGCCTGGATATGTTAAAAATGCGCCAGCATCGCGCAGTGAAAAACTAAATTTTCCATAACCTTCGCGCTTAAATGAAAGCACAGCATTTGGCCCCGCTTCGCGCCCCCCTTTTATCATTCTTGTAAAATGCACACCTAAAAATGGAAATCTTGGATCTGGTACCGGGTAAATTAAATTTTTAACCAAATCACATTTTTCAGGGTGTATTTCATAATACTCACCTCTGAATGGAACGATTTTTAGCCCGGGGTCAACGCCACACATTCTTGCCACACGATCAGATTGCAGGCCTGCACAATTAATAACGTTACTAACCTTAAAATCACCGTGTGTTGTTTTTACAATAATTTCAGTAGCTGTACTATAAATGCCTTGGACCTTAGTACTTGTTAAAATTTCACCGCCATATTCTTTAACTTTTTTAGCGTATGCATTTGTCACATCAGTGTAATCAACAATTCCGGTTTCAGGAACAAGTAAGCCATCAATGCCACTAACGTAAGGTTCCCTATCCTTAATCTCAGCGGCATTAAGGCGCCTGATACCAATTAGCCCATTTGCGCGGCCGCGACGCTCAAGCTCATCAAGTGCCGGGATTTGTGCTTTATCTGTTGCTACGACTATTTTTCCACACCGCTCGTGTTTAATGTTGTTATCAATGCAAAATTTATAAAGTGCCTCACGTCCAAGGGCACAGTTTTTTGCTTTTAGGGAACCCGGTTTATAATAGAGACCAGAATGGATAACACCGCTATTGTGACCGGTTTGGTGAAAGGCCAGGTTCTTTTCTGCTTCAAAAAGAATAACGGAGCCTGGGTTTTTTTGTGTAATTGCCATAGCCGCAGCAGTGCCAACTATACCGCCGCCAATTATTGCAATTTTTTTATTCTTATCCGACATATTTATTATTGGGAACCATAATCAGATTCCACTTGCGGCCTCATCCTCATGTAGGTCGATATAAAAAATTTGAGTATTGTCATTGTAACCGAACACTTCTGCAAACCTTCCCCAGTTTACAACAAGTGCAAATGTTTTTTCAGCGTTTGCACTTGGAACAATTTCAGACAGTTTTTGCAAGACATCGTCGCGATCGGCTTCTTTGTCCTCAAGAGCATCAATGTACTTATATACTGCCTGGAAAAGCGGAAGTTTTGCTATTTTCTCTGCAAGCAAATCCTTCCTGTCGTTTATACTTAGTTTTGTTAATGATTCCCCAAGTTTTTCCAAAACAACATCACCACCGGGAGTGTAAACCAGTCCAAGAGTTTCAGCAGCTTTTATTACTTGTAGGGTTTTGCCGAATTCCATTTGGAGTTCCTGGGCCAGTTTGTAGATATCTTCCTTGCCGCCCTTGTTGTTGAGGAGTTCAATGAGGCCCAGCATTTCGCTGATTTCAGCTTGAGGCAGGGGACTTAGAGTTGTTTCTTTACTAGGTAAAGGCACGTCATCTTCGCTATTTTTAGGGTCCATTTTAACTATTTTTTTCCTTTCGTTTCGATTCGATCAATTCAAAAAAAGTTTTACGCAATTAATGAAAAAATCTTATCTACATATTCAATAAAGCCCTTTTGTTGTTTTTTCCTGGGCCGATCCAGGTCAATTTTCAAATCTCCGGCAATCGTGCCTGGCTGGTGAGAGAGGACTAATACCCTATCAGCCATTTCAATTGCCTCTTCTATCATGTGCGTGACCATAACGATCGTGTTTACAGGAAAATCCTTGTGGTTCCATATATCCAAAAGCTCGTCTCGAAGGTTAATTGACGTAAGAGCATCAAGCGATGAGAACGGTTCATCCATTAACAGAATTTCAGGCTCAACCGCAAGTGCTCGCGCCAAACCAACGCGCTGTTTCATACCACCAGAAAGCTCTCTTGGGTAGGCCTCTTCGTAACCTTCTAAACCTACCTTTTCAATCCAGAAAGCAACTTTTTCTTTTCTTTTTGCGCGTGAGATGTTCCTGGATTCAAGCCCTAGTTCAATATTTCCGGCAACCGTGAACCAGGGTAAAAGTGCAAAATTTTGAAAAACCAGAGCGGCATTTAAATTAATCCCTATTAATGGCTTATTTTTATAGGATATTTTTCCGCTATTTGGTTGTATCAGGCCATTGATCATTCGTAAAATGGTACTTTTACCGGCCCCCGATGGGCCAACAATGGCAATAAACTCACCTTCTTTGGCACTAAAGCTAACATTTTTTAGTGCCGTTAATTCACCTTGAGGCAGCGGGAACAGCTTGCTTACGTTATCAAGCGAAAATAAAACTGGTGGGTTGTTGGCGCTATCTGTCATAAAATTTAACTCATCAATCTATTAGTTGATACCTTTCTAGAGAAAATTGGTAAAGAGGGCGCCAAATAAGAATATTAATAATTAATATCCAAATCACCATTGCTCCAATACAAAGGGCTATGGCTTTTGTATCCCCCAGTTCATAAACAGACTGATTTAATAAAGCTCCTATACCACGAACCTTTAGGGTTTGATCCTTAAAAATCACATATTCAGACACCACAAGCGCGTTCCATCCACCTCCCCATGCAGTAATCGCCCCTGTTACGAGTGCGGGCCTAATGGCTGGTAAAACCAGTTTTCGCCAAACCAGAAACTGTGTTAGGCCCAGGGATTTTGAAACATCAGAAAGGTCGCTTGGGATTATTGCAGTTCCGCCAAGTCCATTAAAAAGAATGTACCACTGCATGCCTGTTAGAAGTAAAAGTATGCTCGCGATTTCCATACCGCCGCCAAATTTCTTAATTGTTAAAACAATAAGAAGTGGAAACAGTGCAATTGCAGGAAGGCTTGCACCTATTTGTGCAATTGTTGTGAGATTAAGCTTTAGCCTTGGTTTGTTCCAGGTCCACAAAATAAGCGGTAGTATCCACGCAAAAGAAAGTACAAGCGCAACAATTAGCCTTCCTGTGGAAGCTAGAAGGGCCAGTGGGATTTTTTTTACAATTGGCGGCCATGGAGGTGACACCCATTTGTATAGAAAAAATACAACAATCAAAAGAAGCGATGCGCTTAAAATTATACTTAAAATTTTAAGTGTTTTTCTGTTGAATGTCTCAGAAGAGCCAAGCGTTTGTGCGGCTGTTTTTGGTAAAACACTTTTCATGTTTTTTTTAAGATTTCTAAATATAATGGCAGGTAGATCCCAAAAAATTGGAAAAACAAATTTTCGAAGTACAAACTCTAATGCATGAGCCGAATAATAAACCAGCATGCGGAAAAAATCCCTTACCGGTTCAAAAGCTTCGCTAATCTTAATAAAAATATTTTTTGGTAGCGCAAATCTGAAAAAGAAGGGCGCACCTGTAATTGGGGCATGTTCGGTATAGTAGTTTGCTTCAAGCCCACCTTGGCTGAAGCGTTTTCCCCATAAAGAAAGTGGCCGCCAAATAATAAAGTCCATAACAAGAATTAATGAGCTAAGCGAAATTAGACCCCAAATAACAAGTCTGATCTGATCTTGTTCAGCAGCAAGAGCAAGAAAGCTTCCAATTCCTGGCAAATAATAGTGTGCCGGACCCACGGCTATTATTTCGCAAGCTACTAAAAAATACCATCCGTTGGACCAGGAAAGTATGCTGTTATAAATTAGTCTGGGGGTGCAGGCTGGAGCGTAAAGTTTCCAGAACCTTTGGCTATCTTTCACTCCAAGTGCACGTATGGCATCAAATTGATTTGAAGGAATGGATTTTGTAGCCTCATATACGGCAAACGCCATGTTCCATGCTTGGCTTGTGAAAATTAGAAAAACTGCGGCAAGTTCAACACCAAAACGGTTACCACCACTTATGCCTATAAAGAACGCAATTGCTGCTGGAAAAAACCCTACAACTGGAATTGATTGAAGGATGTCAAGAAGTGGAATAATTATTCTCTCACCAAGCCAGGTGCGAGCAGCAAGGAGCCCAAGTATAAAAGCAAAAATAAGGGATGCGATGTATGACCCCACCATTCTAAAAAACGAAAGCATTAGTGCACCCGGGAGATCCTTAATTGTCATTTGAGCAACTTCAAGCGAAGCAATATGCAAAGTTTGTCTATAAGCGCCAATAGCTAAGGCCAGGACTGCGGAAAATACAAGCAAGGTGAGGAGCCTTTTTTGCAGGCGCTCAGAAAATGATGCCGGAAATGATATGTTCCAAGATGAAAAACCCATGCAATTTACCCTACTATAGCTTGTTAGGCTTGGGGTCAAATATCATTTTAAGCATAAAAAAGCTTGCACCTTCTTGTTTAAAATTTGTGAATTTCTGTTAGTCTCCCATGAAGATGGAACGGATGGAAATTGATGTGGCTATAATGGGGGCGGGGGTATTGGGTCTTGCGCTTGCGGAGTCTATTTCGCGAGGTCATCCCCAAAAAACGGTGGTTGTTTTTGAGCGTCATTTTAAATATGCCCAGGAAATATCTTCGCATCAATCGGAGGTTCTGCATGCCGGGTTGTACTATGAGGGTCAGCCACTAAAAACTCGGTATTGTATTGATGGCAGGGCAAGGGCGTTTTCTTTTTGTGAAAAGTACGATGTCCCTTTTATTAAATGTGGAAAATATTTGATAGCTTTTTCAGAAGAAGAGGATAGTGAGCTTGAAAAAAAGTTGCAGCTTGCTAAAAATAATGGTGTTTCGCTCAGTAGAGTTTCTAAAGAAAAAATTAGTGCGCAGTTTGAAGGATCTAACGTGTATGGTGCCGTGTGTTGCCCGGAAACAGGTATTGCTGATTCTTTGGAGCTAATGGCCCGTCTTGAAAGACTTGCACTAGTGCGTGGGGTAATTTTTCTATACAAGCATACGTTTTTGCGTACTCTTGATGTATCTCGAAATGGAGTTGTATTTGATGTAATGCAGCCGGATGGAAAGATTATTTCAGTTTTAACTCACAAATTTTTCAATGCTACTGGAATGACTTCTGCAAATATTGCAAATATTTTTTTCTCAAAAGAGGATGAGTGTGAAATCAGGCCTTGCAGGGGTAGGTATTTTTCTCTGGCAAAAAAATGGAAAGGGCAATTTAAACATCTTATTTATCCCGTTCCTGATACCAAAGATGGTCTTGGTGTGCATTTAACTGTAAATATAACTGGAGGCGCCAGACTTGGGCCCGATGTTGACTGGACGCATGAGTATCACACCCCTTCGGGTGATTGGAAATTGTATCTTTTTAGTGAAACCGACGAGGGTAGGCTTCATGATTTTTACATAAAAGGAAGAAGGTTTATCCCCGGTTTGATTGAAGAGGATCTTTCGCCCGATTACATTGGCGTTAGACCAAAGTTATTTATTAAGGGTGAGGCTTACTCTGACTTCTATTTTAAGCATGGCCCTTCTGGCTGTGATTTGCACTTTTTAGGTTTTGAGTCTCCTGGTTTCACCTCGGCTCTTTCTGTTGCCGAGGACATAAGTTCTAAAATCTGAAAATATTACATGCATTACCGCAGTGCGTGTTGCGCGGCGTGGAATTATTTTTCAGTTTTCCAGACGAGCGCCGTGTCATGAGTTTGTATTTTTATTTTCTTTAGGTTAAGCGTTCATCAGATTTCTTATTTTACTGGGGGGCAAAATGCTTAAGAATTCAAAAACTATATTTCTTGCTTTTTTATTATCAACAGCAGTTACTGTCGGTGCGTGTCGCGGGAACATTAAAGATGATTTTTCCATCAATGTGGATAGTGAAATGGATTTTGAAACTATTCTCATGCTTTTAGATGATGCTGAAAAAATGAAATCACTTAAGTTTGAAATTAATAGCTCGGGTGGTTGGCAGCATTATTTTGAAAAAACTTTCGGTGCTGACACCCCAGAGGGAAATAGTGTTGTTTCATATATCGGTGAGCGGATCAATTACCTGGTGTCGCAATCTGTTGATCTTGATACAAGATTGTATAGGATGTCCGATGTCAAAAGCGTTAAAGATGCATTTGTTGTTGTCCGCGATAAATTTAAGGATCTTTTTAGCCAGGCCGGTTGTGTTAGCTATCCGAACATTTTTTGCAATTCTTTTTCAGAATATGCGCAAACTAATCACAATTCTTACGACGACGACCTTGCTAGTCCTGCCCACGAAAATGTTGAAGGTGAAGATAATGATAATAGCTCCGAAGAGGACGGCGATGATTCAGACGCATCAGGTGGTGGGAAAAAGGTCATAATGGCGTATAATGCAGGCGTGGTTTATTGGCTCCATAATGAGTTTAATAAAATGGAAAACCCAGGTCCATGGAAACTTGCTCTTAAAATTGCAGGCAAAATGGTTGAGCTTAATTCAACAAGAGTCGGAATTGTGCAGCTTGGAGAGGGTTTTAATGCAAATTTTCCACAAATTGGAAGAACCCAAACAATGGTTCATGAAGCCAGACACTCTGATTGCACAGGAGGGTTACCTGTCCAGAATCTTGTAGATTTGAAAAATGGCAAAAGTTTGGATTTAAAAAACTGCGGTAATAGTCACGTCCTATGCCCTGTGGGGCACTCTTTTGCCGGTTATCCGGCTTGTGATGGTGGTGCCTGGCAGGCCTATTCAGTGGGTGGTCTTTATTCACTTGGTGTTACTTCAATTTGCACTAACTGTTCGGGAAAAGACAAAAAAGTGGCCGCAATGCTGGGCATGGACGCGTTTTCCAGAGTGCTTGTGGACCTTGATGAAATGTTTGATGGCAAGCTTGGTGATCCGGATATGAGTAGTCTTGGGATAATAAATTAATAATTTAAATAAGACGAGTTGATTGAAATTAAAATAGGCTGTATAAGAAGCGGTATCTTAGAAGTTTATGAACAGGAAGCGTATCCCAATTTGGATTTTAGCGACTAAAGTTGTGTTCACCGTTGGGGTTGCTCTTGTAATAGTGCTTTCGCTTTGGCCTGAGAAAAGACCTCCCTCTGGTTATCTAGGGGACATCAGTGGCGGGTTTCAGGTTAAAGCGAAAGATCAATTTTCTAAATCCGAAAACACAAATCACAAGAATAATGACCTTGAAAATAACTACGAGCTTGAGTCAATTTCTGATTCTAAGGCAAGTCCTGATTATAAAAAAAAGGAGCCTCGTTATTCTCAAAAAAGTGGAAATATTACTTATTTTCCCAACCAACCAATTCCCTCTGAAATCATAGATATAAAATTACCTGAAGTAGAAAAAATTAAAAAGCAAATTGCAAACAATCCAGAACTTACTCCCATGGCTCTTGTTGAGTATTCTGAAAAAATTGCAGATGCTTTTGAAGCTTTAGATAGATCACAAGACAATGCAGGAGCGCTTTTAGCGAAGCTTGAAGAGTGTGTTGAGAGTGAAGTGGGGCGCGCGTTTGATTCGTTGCACTCATTTTGTTTGTTTCAAATTCTTGAATTGTCAAAAGAGAATCCTGAAATTTATTATAAATACCAGGCACTTAAAAGTGAGGCTCCAGGTTCCGTAAAAAAAATACTTACGCTTTGGGAAAAACAAAAATAGTACTCAATCATAAACTGCAAATATAGTATAGTACCCCAGCATACTAAGGGGGACGTTGCGAAAATTTTTCTCTTTTTAAGGTGTGTTTATTAATATGTGAGGTTTTTTGAAGATGCATAAAAAGATTTTTAAAGGTTTGATTTTAAACCGGCGTTCATTTTTCCAAAACCTTTGGGTGCACCCAAGGTTTCAGATTCGCTTTTTAAGTTATATTATTGCCGCTTCCAGCGTGATCATTTTGGCACTGTATATTTCGAAAATATATTTGTTTTATAGTTGGAACCTGATGATGGATGGCCTTTCTGTGCAAGAAGGCCTTTTTTTAAAAAAAATATTAACAGAGCAGCATAATATGTTTGAGATAGTCTATGTGGGACTTTACCTTTTTGTTTTTGTATTCTTGCTTATTGGTGGGGTTTACCTTTCAAGCAGGATCATTGGTCCGCTAGAGCGTCTTAGGGCAGGTCTGGATGAGGCTAAAAAAGGCGGAGATATTGAGACTATCAGGTTCAGAAATAATGATTTTTTTACTGAGCTTGCTGATTCTTATAACGCATGTGTGAAGGTGTACAAGAAAACAGTTAAGAACAAATCTAGTTAGTGTTTTTGTGACTTACGTGTTTTAATATCTATAGGATAGGTAAATAACATTGAGGCACTTAGAGTCAAATTTTCTCAGAGCGGTTAGCTGGCTGTATTTGTTGTTCCCGGTTTTTTATTTTGCTTTTGCGGCAATCGTTTTTAATCTTCCACTAAAAAACTTTGGAAAACTTCTTTTGTCACCATATTTTTGGTTTGTGTGTGCGCTAGCGTTTTTTGCTGGAGTAGGCTTAAAAAAGATGCGCAGGTGGCTGTGGGTTGTTTTTCTTTTGGCGAATTTTTTTATAATTATTTATAATTGGAAACTTGCTTATAATCTTGGTGCCCCTAATCATCCTTACCTTTCATTTTGGGCATCTTTTGTCGTTATTTTTATTCTGGTTTACAGGGTTAGAAAACGTGTTCGTGTGCCGTATTTTTTGCCAAGTATAAGGTGGTGGGAAAGTAATCCAAACCACAGATTTTCATTACCTGTGGTAATTAATTGCAGGAATCAAGGAACTTTTAGCGGTGAAGTTCTTGATCTGTCGCTTCAGGGGTGTTTTATAAAATCAAGAGATGATATGCTTCTTTACGAGCCCGTGCAGGTAAGTTTTGTTTTATTTAAAAAAGAGCTTTCTTTTCAAGGCCGCATTGTGTGGAAAACAGGTAGTTCAATAACGAACCCCAAGGGTGTTGGTATTAAATTTGAGGCATTAGGACGACGCGAAGGAAGGCGGCTAAGGTGGATAGAAAGACGCCTTCGGCGGTTATCCTGGTATTATTTTACATCTATTTTTAAGGGTGACAGTGAGTTTGTTAAGGAGCTTGATGCGCTTGGTGCCAGGCCGCGCGGTGTTGAGTAATTTCTTTTCATCTGTTAAAGAAACATAAGATGTCAGATACAAATCAAAAAAAAGAAGATTTGAGCTTTTTATCTCCCGTATTTGAAAGGGCTCTGGAGCTTGCGCGTGTTGGGGCAGCAAAAGGTGAAATTCCAGTTGGAGCTGTAGTTTTAAGGGATGGGAAAAATATTTCAGAAGCATATAACAGGCGCGAGGAACTGCAAAGCCCGAGTGCACATGCTGAAATTTTAGCTTTAGAGGCGGCATCTAAAAAACTTAAAAGCTGGCGCCTTGATGATTGCATTTTGATTACAACACTTGAGCCATGTGTGATGTGCCTTGGTGCTTGCTTTGGAGCACGTATAAGGAGTGTGTTTTTTGGGGCGTACGATACAAAAGGTGGGGCGCTTTCTTTAGGTTATAAATTTAATGAGGATATAAGGTTAAACCACAATTTTGATGTGACATATTTTGAGATGGAAGAGTGTGGTCGGGTTTTGAGTGAATTTTTTACACAAAGGCGCAAAGAAAAATTGTGACTGTTGCCTGGTGGGGCGCCTGTGGAAATTTTTACTGTGCGTGCTTACCCACACACCCCTTGGATTAAACTATATGACTTTACCTGCGAAATTAAGTGACTATTCTTTTTATTTAAGCATGGAGTCGGTGATGTAACCTGCTTTCTTGATTTCGTAATTATAATAGTCTCTTTGTTTGATTTTAACCTTATTACCAACATTTCCTTCTACGCTCCAAATAATGTGATTTCCGGAATCATATGCCAGAAACATGCCGCTATGAGTTTTTTCGGTGCTTGAACCAGTATCGCCTATTGCAAGATAATCACCCCTGTAAATGCCAGTTTTAACTGTGCTGCGCGAATAAAGCGTTCCATATGCGGAAAAATAATCAATTATATCACTAACGCTGTCTTTTCCGCTCATGTTGACAATATATGATTTTGTTGCCCAAGCATAAAACTCTGAACACCACCATTCACCAAGGCTTGCATCGTATTTGGTTCCATCTTTGTATGATGTGCCAGCATATCCTACTTTTCCAATTTGGGATTGGCCATATTCATAAAGTGCTTTTAGTACAATCTTGGTCCTTTGTACGTTTTTATATGAATATCCTGTCGTGGTTGAGTAGAACCATTCTGAGAATGAATTTCCATTTTTGTCTGTGATATAAAATTTACTTCCATCATTTTTGTACCAGTACAGAGCTACTCTGAATCTGTATGCTGTTGTTCCGCTAAGACCCGATATGGTTCTATCAGCGTATCTGGAAGTACTGTAGTTTACAAAATTTGATGGATAAATCCTGTAAAATTTATCAGTAACGGTATCATTTTTCAGCGTTCTGTATTGCACTTTTGCATAAAGAGTATTGCTTATGATTCCATAAATATGATTTATTTTAATGTAAAGTTTTATGGAACTTGAAGTAACCCTTGATGTGGATGTGCTGTAGGTGAGTTCCGGCTCATCAATTGAACCATTGCAGTTGTCATCAAGCCCGTTTGCTGGAGCTTCCGTGTTATATGGATGGACGTTTTTGTTTCTGTCGTCGCAGTCATTGGCATATAAAACGTAACCACTTGGGCAGTATGCATTTTTTGGTTTGTTTACACTTACAGGTGTCGATCCGCTTTTAGCATAGCCGTCACCATCATAATCGTCCGCAGCTTTGTAGCAATTTGTAGTTACATTAGCAAAAGTGCTTGAACATAAAAAAGCTGTAACCAGCGTTATAAAGGTAAAATACAAAAAAAATGAATTTCTTTTTATCATGACGTCCCCCCCCGGAAAGATATTGTTTTATTAGATTCGCTTCAGACGCTCAACTTATTTAAAGCGTACAGGGCTTAAATATTTCAGTCAACGCTCCGTGTCGTAAATTTCGGGCTATAGAGTTATTGAAAATTAATATTGTTTGGTATTTTTAATATTATACGGGTCCTGGCGTATGTATTACCCATTTGGCAGGTAACTTATAGCCTTTTGTGATTTTTGCCTCCCCTGTTTTACAACCACCAAGTGTGCGGCATTCAGCTAAAAGCTCAGGACCCGCAGCTCTGTGTATGGCGCCATCAACACCTCCGCCTCCAAGCAAGGTTTTATTTGCAGCATTCACGATTGCATCAACGTTTTGTTTTGTGATATCGCCTTTAATAATTTTTATCCGGTTCATTTAAGGTACTCCAACCTGTTTGGATTTAGGATTCATCTGCTGGTTACTGCTAGTATTATTTAAGAGGAATTCATAAATGTCAAAACCAAGAAAGATATCGACTCAATTCCAGACTTAAGGCTTGATATTGCGAGCGGGCAAAACAAAAAAAACCTGACTGACATATTCAAAAAACTGGATTACCATCTCATATAAATAAATATATTTTAAGGAGTGAATATGTTTAAAGCAGGAATACCAATACTTGTAGCAAGTAATAACGGATCTTTAAGGCAGATGGTGGTTGGAGCCTTAAAGCAAATAGGATTTAAAAAGTTTATTCAAGCACGCGACGGGCTAGAGGCTTTTGTGGAAATGGAAAAATCCGCTCCACCGGTTGAGTTAATTATTTCTGATTGGAACATGCCTAACGCTAGTGGACTTGACTTATTAAAAAAAATCCGTGCAGATAAACGTTTTGTGAAGGCACCATTTTTACTGTTAACAGGAGAGGCGAGTAAGGAGCAGATTTTAGAAGCTGCAAAAGCCGGGGTAAGTAATTATCTTGTGGCCCCTTTTACTGCCCAGTCGCTTGCAGAAAAGCTTGAGGCGGTGCACAAAAAGATTAAAGCCGCGTCTGTAAATAAATAAAAAGACAACAGAGACTGCACTGCAAACGAGTGTAGACTGACCAAACTAGATAGGTGTTTTTCGGGTCGGTGTTTCTGGTTGCTTTAAGAGATAATATTTTCTACTCTGCGCTCTTCTATGAGTAAATCGGCCTTGAATATACTTGCCTTTATTTTTGGGTTAAGTGGCGTTGCAATGCTTCTTGATAACCTTGATATTATCGATGGTTTTTACAAACTTTGGCCAGCCTATGTAATGTTTGTATCGATTGGGTTTTTAATGCTTTTTTATGCCAGAGGCAAGAAGGATTTCTTTTTATTAAACTTTGGTGGCTACTTGCTCCAATTTTCTTTCTTAGCATTTTACTGTAATTTAAATTCATGGGGCGATTTGTCTTTTTTGTGGCCGGTTTTTATAGGGTTTTTAGGGTTCCCACTTTTGGGAATTTATTATTATAGTGGAAAATTGTTTTTCTTGATCTCAGGCGCTTTTGCCTTAATACTTTGTCTGACGTTTGTTCTGGTCTTTAATATTAACGCAATGTTTTGGCCTATATCATTAATTTTGACTGCTGTTTTGATATTTGTTTCAAATACATTACCAGTGCGAAATAGTAAAAATGTGGAGGTAGAAAATGAAAAAGAAAGTAATAATTGTTGAGCCCAAGGGTTCACAGGCAAATGTTTTTGATAAATACATGAACTTACCACTTATGGGGCCAGTGTATCTTGGTACAATTCTTAAAGATGCGGGCTTTGATGTAATTATTTACAATGAAAATTTTATGAGGGGTGAGCGGTTTTCCATTAATCATATGGACGCGGATTTTTTACTTCTAAGTCTGCTAACACCAACAGTAGAGCGTGGTTTTGAAATCGCAAGGCAATTCAGACAGGTAAACCCCAAGGCAAAGATTATTATTGGTGGAGTGCACCCAACGTTAATGAGTAGTGAATCGCTTGAATTTGCCGATTATGTTGTTGAAGGCGAGGGGGAGAGTATAATTGTTGACCTTCTTAATAATGGCTCCGACACGAAACTTGTTAAAACCACTCGCATTCAGGATCTTGATACCATTCCAATTCCTGATTTCACGCTTCTTTATAACCATAAAATTATGGATATGTATCCAATGATTACATCGCGCGGATGTCCGTTTGATTGTAATTTTTGCTCGGTCACAAAAACTTTTGGTAAAAAGCACAGGCGAGCTTCTATTGACAGAATAATTGAAGAGTTAAAACAGGTAAAATTAAAAGAAGTTTTTTTTTATGATGATAATTTTACAGCAAACCCCAAACGAACAAAAGCGCTGCTTCAAAGAATGATTGACGAGAAAATTAAAAAAACATGGACCACCCAGACAAGAATTGACATAGCTCAAGACCGTGAGCTTTTAGGTCTTATGAAAAAAAGTGGTTGTAGAACAATTTACATTGGTTTTGAGTCAATAGATAACGATGTTCTTAAGGGTTATAAAAAATCCCAGACGGCAGATGAAATCGAAAAAGCCATAAACATCATTCATGAATTTGATATTGAGATTCATGGTATGTTTATGTTTGGATCAGATTTTGATACTAAAGAAATCTTTAAGAATACGGTCAGGTTTTGTAAAAAGAATCACATTGAAACTTTGCAGTTTATGGTTTTAACGCCATTTCCAGGAACCAAGGTTTATGAGGATATGGATCGTGCCGGGCGCTTGCTTCACAAAAACTGGAACTATTATGATGCCCTTCATGTTGTTTATAAACCAAAGAACTTTACACCAAAGGAACTTCAGGACTACATGATACGGTCCTTTGAAGAGTTTTATTCATTTACTCACACAATTGGTGATGCACTTGTTGTAGCAAGCACAATTCCAAGTTCCGTAAGGTTAACTTTGACAAGGCTTTTTGCACGGCACATTATTTCCAAGTGGAAAAGAATTAACAGGGATTATGTTTCGTTTTTAGGCCGGAGTTAGTTTTCCCGCGCCAAGAAATAGAGAAGCGTCTCTGAACCCCAAAAACGTACAGTTGTTTAAGTTGTTTTCTTTCTGTTTATTTCAGAATACGCAATTTTAATTGATCAGATCATATAAGTTGTGCAACTATAGGTATATGTGCTACGAAAAACTTAAAATTGATCTTCTAAAAACGATCAGAGGCGATAAAACACAGCAACAGGTTAATAAGAAACTTGGATTTGACTTTAATCAGGTTTCAAGGTGGGAGACTCAGCAAAAAAGAATTCTATGGCCAGAGTTTGTTAGATATTGTGAACTTTCCAATATCAATATAACCCAATCCTTAAAACGTGTATTTACATATCACGACAAACCTGAAGATTATAAAACTCTTGTGAGACATCTTTCGGCGGATAAAAAAATGTCCGTTATGTCAAACAAAACAAAGATATCAAGATACATTATTAGAAGATGGATGAATAATACGTATCCCCCGACTCTTGAAGAGATGTTTCAGGTTATGGAAGTTTATCAATCAACATTAATCAATTTTATAGATGATTTAGTTGGCGTAGAGCATGTTAAAGCGTTTAGCCGTAAGCAAAAAGCGTATGTCGCAGAAAAGAATTTTATTTATAAATACCCGTATTTTGCCGCAGTTGCGCTTTGTTTAGAGCTTAAGCAGTATAAAAGGTTAAAGGCGCATCAAAAAGGATTTATTGCTAAAAGAATAGGGATATCCCAAGAAGAAGAAGAAGAAGTTTTTAAGAATGCGGTTAAACTTGGTCTGCTTGAATTTAGAAAAAAGAAGTATTACAAACCTCCTGAAAACAAGCGGCATCTTAACACTAAAGGAAATTTTTTTGGAAGTAAATGCATTAAAGGTTACTGGTTAAATAAGTCCATCCAAAAACTGGAAAAAATGAACGAACCCAAAAAAGAAGATTATTTTAGCTATTTTTTATTTAATACCAACGAAACCACGTATAATCTGGTTTTAGACGAATACATTAAGTTTTTTAAAAAAATAATAGATCTGGTTGTTCAGGACAATAAGCCCACATATAAATCCAAAATTTTCAGTGTTCAATATATGGATGTGGAATAAATGATACAGTAATCGTTGCGGGTTTGGTTTTACTTTTCAACCCTGACGCAAAAAAAGCCATCTTGAAGGGGGTTTAGCGAGCAGATCTTGATTGAGCTATCAATGTTTTTGCATTCATATTCACCGGGGTTGCAAAAACTTCCAGTAAGGGGTTTACCAGAAAAATCTGAAGTTTTAATTTTTTCAAACGCACAGATATTTTCGCTGTTATGGTTTTCAGCCTTAACCCAGGCCAATACTGGGGTGTGGTTTGGGAGTGAAAAAGCATTATTTATTATTTTTTCGGCCAGAACCCAGCCTTCATTGTGAATTAACTGCCATTCTTCACCATAGCTATTGTGAAGTTTTAGCATTGTTTTGCAGTCACTACTATTTTTATTGCAAACCACTTTAACGCCACTAATTAATGTGGCGTGTGCATCAATTTTATTTGTTTGGGTTGATTTTCCTGAAACAAAACTTAGTACACTAGGAGTGTTGATGCTTATAAGTTTAATAATGTGTTTTAATAATTCCTGCCTGTCAACAAAGGTGTCTTCAAATTTGGCGTTTGCTCTAAGTGACTTTGAAACAAATCGCGGCAGGGTTTCGGCTTCGTCAAGGCAGTAATCAGGTATTAAAATATCCCTGACAAAATATTCTTCATCGCTTCTTTCTTTGCAAAGTGCATCTGCAATTTCCTGAATACTTGTGTTTAACTCAGGATGAAATTGTTTAATATTTTTTGCAACCTCAAGCGCCTTTTCTGTGTCCCTGCTGGAATACCTTTTTCTGAAATCAATAAATGTCTTTTTTAATGTGTCCCAGCCAGTTTTTGTTTTGAATACACTATATAACAACATTTCAAGCGTGTAGTTGAACTGGTTTGGTGGTGTTGTAATTTCCTCATTATAAATACTTATAAGGGCCCTGTATGGGGCGCATCCTTCTTTTGCAATTGTAAATTTACCCTCGCGCTCAATGTTAGCCAGAAGCTGGCTTGGAGTGCCACCTTCATAAATCTTTTTAAGCATGGAACCGTAGGTGGCCGTATGTAGAACTGAGAGTGTTACATCTTTTTTATTCTTACAGTAGTCGCTACCTTTAATTTTGCAGTTAAACTGTTCAAGTAAACTTGTGGCAGAAAAAGCGTAACAAAAGCCAATATCGCCTTGGTCCTTAATTGGTAGAAGGTTATTAACCTCACAAGGAGGGCCATGAGTTTTGTAGTCAGACGGAGGGGTATCGTATGGGTAAAAATTTGCATAAGCATTTGTAAATACCAGCAAAGAGATTAGTAAATAATTATGATACAATAATTTTATCATTGATTTGTTTCGCTAGTAATTCCACGCAAAGTGGATATTGCGGCCAAATATGTTTCTTTCGTAACTCATAACCAAGAGCTATAGCAACGCCAAACCCCGTGGTCAACTAGGTGGGGTGTTATTTTGCGCATGGTAACCGGCTGAAATGCAAGGCAAATTTGTGAAATATTTATGAAACAATCCTGGGGTACAATATATCTTAACTTGATGGATATAGGACTTTAATGGTCCAAAACCCAAAAGGAGGAGGTACGTATGATGAATGATAAATCTGATTTTATAAATGAAGTTGAAAAACTCATGAAGATGCAAAAGGTTTTTATCGTAAGTGAAGATATAAATACGATAAATCTATTTGAGGATAAGTTATCAATAAACTACCATGTCCAGTCTGAATCTGATCCTTATTTTGCGCTTGAAAAAATAAAGTTATTTTGTCCAGATTTTATTGTTTTGGATATTGAGCTTATTCAATTATTAAATGTTGCTGCCTGAATTTATAAAACAAAATGTTAGAGGTATTGCGGGTTTCTTGTAATTTTCCTGTAATTTGATCTGAGTTCCTGTTTTCTTATGCGCACATTTATTGGCGTGATTTCAACCCATTCATCCTCATCGATCCATTCAAGTGCTTCTTCAAGTTCGAGTGCGCCGCGGTTGGATTTTAATTTTGTTGATTCATCTTTTCCTGCGGCTCGCATATTTGTTAACTTTTTTTCAACCGCAGCATTACAATTAATATCTGTGTTTTTATTATGCTCCCCAAAAACCATACCTTCGTAAACCAATACCCCTGCGCGTACAAAGAGTTTTCCTCGTGGTTGTAAATGGAAAAGAGCGTATTCGGTGGTTTTCCCAGCTCTATCTGCAACCATGGCCCCGTTAATACGGCTAAACCTTTTACCCTGATATGGAATGTAACCTAAAAAAGAGCTTGAATAAATTGCCTCTCCTCTGGTTTCAGTAAGGATTTGTGAGCGAAGTCCAATTAAACCCCGAGACGGTATTGAAAATGATAAGCGTAGTCTTGATGAACCTTCTAATTTTTCTAGGCTACTAAGTCTGCCACCTCGGCCGGTAAATATTGGTGTAATTGTGCCAATCATGTTGTCCGGTATGTCAATGACAAGAGTTTCTTCTGATTCCATTTGCTGGCCATCAATAATGACGGGAATTACTTCGGGTCTTCCAACCATAAACTCCCAGCCTTTTCGGCGAAGCTGTTCCATTAAAATAACAATTGCAAGCTCACCTCTGGCCTTTAGTTTAAAAACATTCGCACCTTCTTCTGCTTCAAGTGCAAGGGCCACGTTTTCAAGACAGGCTTTTTCAAGAAGATCTTTAAGTTTTCTTGACGTGGCATAGTTGCCCTCGGTTCCTGCTAGTGGGGAAGTATTAATTGAAACCCTTACAGCAATTGTGGGCGGGTCAACTTCAATTCTTGGAAGTGCTTTGGCGTGTAATTCTGTTGTGATTGTGTCACCGATTCTTGGATCCGTGAGTCCTGAAATAAGGGCAATTGAGCCTGATTCCAGTTTTTCAAAACTTGATGTGCCAAGTCCTGAAAATGTTTCAAGCGAAGTTACGTTAAAAACACTTTGTTTACCATCTTTTCCAATAAGCAGCAGGCGTTCATTTAAACTAACAGCACCAGATTCGATTCTGCCAACGGCAATCTGGCCAACATACGAGCTATACTTCAAATTTGTAACGAGCATTTGAAAAGGGGCGCTAGGGTTAACTTTGGGTGCAGGAATTTCTTTTACGATTAGATCAAGAAGTTCCGTAAAATCATTTTTTCTAATTTCCCTATCAAGACTTGCCCAGCCTTCTTTGGCACTTGCATAGAGTGTTGTGTAGGATATCTGCTCATCGGCAGTTGCAAGATCGTAAAAGAGTTCAAGAAGCTTTTCTTCCACAATGCGAATTCTGGCATCGGGTCTGTCCACTTTATTAATTACGCAAATTATTTTGATCCCTTTTTGTAGGGCCTTATGCAGAACAAATCTTGTTTGAGGGAGTGGACCCTCTGCGGCATCAACTAATAGTAGCGCGCCATCAACCATGTGGAGTGCGCGTTCAACTTCGCCACCAAAATCAGCGTGCCCAGGAGTATCTACGATGTTAATTTGAGTTTCTTTCCACTTAAAAGCGGCGTTTTTTGCAGTAATTGTAATTCCGCGTTCTTTTTCAAGCTCTCCTGAATCCATTACTCTTTCATCATGGGCCTTGTACGATTCAAAAAGGCCAGAGTTTTTAAAAAGGCCATCAATTAATGTGGTTTTGCCATGATCTACGTGGGCAATAATGGCAAGGTTGCGAATATTCACAGTTGTTTGTTCCTTGTAATAAAATAAAAAGCCTGATCAAAAAAAATGAGATCAGACTTTAATGTACAGAATATTTTTATTAATCTTAATAGTTGCTTATTCTTTGATAGGCAACTATTAAAAAATTACTGAAGAAAACATTTTCTTCTTTGTTTAATGTTTGCATTCTTTCGCTGTGTTCGAGCTAAATAATCATCTGATTTTACTCAGGATTTCATCTGATTTTTACAGCGGAAAAAGAATGGCGGAGAGGCAGGGATTCGAACCCTGGAGACGTTACCGCCCACTCGCTTTCGAGGCGAGCTCCTTCAGCCACTCGGACACCTCTCCCTTTTAGTATGCTAACTTATATTTAATGGTTAACATACCGGTTAAATCTGGTCTACATTATAGAAAGTTGAATTCTTCAATTTTACTTGTGCCTTTAGTTTTACCAACCCTAATATCAAATGTGTACTTGGCTTTATTGAGAGTAGCATTTATTGGTAGGATCTTATAAAATGTTTTTGATCCACCGGTATTAGGATAAAAATACACTTTTACTCTTGCTGTCAACTTTGCGCTCATATCAAATACTTTTACATTCGTCTCTTTTATATTCAGCTTTTGATATGAACTGCTAACGGGGCTATAATAGGCTTCGCTAACAATAGCATTAGGAGGTGTGTAACCAAGGACAAAACTGTCGAGTCTTGTCCATTCAAGATTAACTTTCCCTTTTCCTGCACGAACATTATTGCAACTTTTTCCCCACAACAAACAAACATTTACCCATACTTCAAAAGAATTCATTTCTTCTCCTGGGACTACACTTACTTGTTCGGTAGCTTCATCTATCATATCTTGTCTGAATATTTTATTTGTCCAGGCTAGCCTAAGCTTTTCGTTCAGTTCATTTTCTACTATTCCAGTAATTTGACAGGCTGAAATTAGAAAGAAGAAGAAGGATATGTAAATATTAATTTTGTCTTAAATAAATCTGCTCTCATAACACACGTTCTCCATATTAATTATAGATGAGCATCTCATACCAAACCGAATAAGTCAACTTTATCGTTTTTCTCGCTCGAGGTCGCTTGCAATTATATAAGTGAAGTCGGGTCCAGTGATTTATATTTCTTTTATATTACAAGTGGTTACAGGGGGGGGCTTGCCCGACTTCTTCTATAAAAAACTTACGGCGCGACGGATAAGGGTTGAAAATGGGGTATCTCCAGTAAAGAGAATATTGTTGACCAAAACAGTCTTGTGTATATAATTAAATTATAAAGTACGTTTGGGGGAAAAATGACATCAACTAATAAGATTAAAAAAACTACATCGATTCTTTTTCTGTTTATTTTTATTTCTGCTTTTGGTGGGTCTAGGCAAACTACCACTAACGTTAGTAATACAATAAAAAAGCTTACAGGCGGTTTTGTTCAATATATCATTCAGTCAGCCAGCAAATATAAAAAGTGCTTTGAGATGAAAATCTGTTCAGATAAAAATAATTGTGTGTTTGAGTGTATGCCAAAACACAATCAAAATCATTCCGAACTCCTTAAATATTCAAAATGGAAAACAGATGATAAACACACTAATCTTTGTGTACCAACTACACTAGCCATGTTATGGGATGCACAAACTATTCACTATAATCCACCATATAAGAAAAATTCAAATGCTGACCGTTTGGCATGGTCGATTGACCCACCAAAGGTATACAATGAAAAAATTTCGAGTCTTGCAACTGCACTTTCCACCACTAATGCGGGAACGACATATTTAAATTTATACAACTCTGGTTATATTCTTTCCTCTTATTGTACTTCGGCCATTAAATCAAACAGTAACTTTTTGATGACAGGTATTTCATCTGACATAAAAAAAATAAAGGATACTTTTTACAACTGGGGAAATCCTGTGCCTCTTCTCTTATCAATTGATTATTATACAAAAACAATAGCTTCTTCAAGGCTCACTGCTGCAATTTCTGATATAGATAAAAACGGCGAAGATTATAGATCTTATTATGATCCTAAATATATGGAAATGATTTATATCAGTCAAAATCAAGGTCATTCATTAGCAATGAAAGGATATGTTGGCGATTCGATTCTTTTAAACGATCCAATTGATGGAACGGAACTTAATGTTACATTATATACAGCACAAAAATTTTCTCTTTTAGATGAAGTTAAAAAATCATATAGAACTATGACTGGAAAATATCCTCCTAATAATTATGCTTCTAATGAAGATGTTTCAGTATTTTTTGGAGAAGGAAATTGGGATTGTTATATCGACATTGACGGATACTCAAATTGTAATGAATCTGAAATAAGGGATCGAACATCATTTTCTTCAATTACGCATCTGGTAAAAGGATCGAATCAAACTGAAGCTGCTACATTTTATAACAACTTTTATAACATTTCCGGCATAAAAAATGGGAGTTATTATCCATACATAGTGACTGTACCGGTCCTTGAGAGTTATTATTTGTTTGATATAAGAAGATGCAAATAATTGGGAGATAAAAATTGTGAACAAAAAAAATATTATAATTATTGTTTCCATCTTGATTGTTATTTTATTGGTTGTTTTTTTCTTATTGAAGCCATTGTCAGAAAATAATCCTGAAGTGATGATAAATGACCAGACTTTGAAAACACCAAAACAAGCAGGACAGTTTTATAAAGAAGATGGTTCAATAACAGATTACAAAGAACAACTTGAAAAGCGTGAATATACATTAAGAGAAAATTATATCGCTGATATTGAACAGTTTGGAAGACTTAAATTCTTTAATGAACTTAAAGAATATTTTCCTGATACAGAAATTGGAAGAGCTCTAACCGTTTCAATGACACTTCTTGATGCAAAATCTTTTCTTAAATCTCCTCAAAATGCTCTATTCAGAGAAGCATGGAATTTTATTGCAGCTTCAGATAATGAAATGGCTTTTGACACTATTGATTCAGGAATAAAAAAATTACCTTCAAAGCACGAGGAAATTACTCAATACTTGATTCAAATGGCTACAAGATTCAATGTTAGTAAGGAAAAGAAATTTGAATTACTTTCTGAGCAAATGGATAAGCCAATGAAAGTTGATCAGAGTGGAAATCCTCAGAATACTTTTTTTACCCCTTATTTTGCCTTGGGACAGTTAATAGAGATAAATGCTGATCCTGAAAAGATTGAAGATATTTTAATGAAAATTATTTCAAGACTCGATAATAATACTTCAAAGAAGTTTCTGCTTGATAGGTTTAGCGCATTTGCTCCTGAAAATGGTGAAAGGGTTAAAGAAAGATTAGGGCTTTAGTCCTAAAGCCCTGAAAATGCACCAATACAATTTGTAGATAAGAAATTTTAAAGGGTAAAAGAGTTGTTTCTAATAAATTTGCAGAAAAAATAAATATTTTTATTTGCATCTGATATAAACTTTTACATCTGTAGAATTATTTAACAGATATCAACTAAAAGATATTTCTTTAACT
>CAZQUK010000006.1:0-24629 GCA_964596435.1 uncultured Oligoflexia bacterium | reverse complement strand
AACTCTAGGTTTATTCCCTCAACAAAATCACTTACTTGCACTAATCTGTTATAGACCCACCCCAAAATTTGTACAAGGATTTGACAACTGTGTCCGTTTCTTAACACCAGCCCAATAAAAGCCCCCCAAAAAATCCAATAAATACAATACATTTGCTATGTGTCAAAATGGCACCACCTTTGCAACAACTAAGCTTAAGTTGAATCTGAAATGCTAACAGCAGGAATGTTAGATAAAAGGAGAGTAGAGATGAAAAGTAAAAAATTGATACTGTTTTTATCCGTGTTGTTATTTGGATTAACAAGTGGTGCTCCAGTTTTAGGAAATATTTTTGAAGAGGCACAAAAATTTGAAACTACACCCGAAGTTGGGCAGCAAAGAACTGTGTCGGATTCGCGTTCAATTTTGTGTGAATTCAGGGATAAAATAAAGGATTTGGAAAGCGGTGCTCGGGCGTCTGCAGATAATTCAGCAGAAAATGGCCGTGGAGCAAGAGCTGTAAGGTAGAAGAGTTATTGTTAATAAAAGCGGTATTTGAATGATTCAAAAAAGCCCCAGGCGCATACTAATGTTCCTGGGGTTCTATATTCATCTTAATTATTATTAAGATCTTCGATTAGTTTTTTTAATTTTTCACGTTCTGACTGTGCGATGTTCGTTTTGTGTGAACGTTTTGAATTCTTATCTGTTCCCGTATGTGTTCTGATGGTTTTTTCAGCATCTTGTATCATACTGCCCGTCCACGCGCTTATTTCTTTTCCCCAAGTAGATTTTTTTGCAGATGCGACTTGCGATTTAACCTGGTCAGAAATTGTTTTTCCTTTCCAAGTTACGTGGCTACCCACAAGAAGTATCACTATAGTTAAAAGTGAAAACTTAAAAATAAACCAGACTGCTTTAATCATTGTTCACCTCCCGCATATTTATGCGTGTGCTCTTCCAGGCTTTTGCATTATTGAAAGAAAAACCTTAACAGGAATATTGTGATTTGAGTAATTATGGCTATATTCCTCATAAATTTTAATGGAATTTGATTTTATAAGATCATTTATCTGACTTGAACCAAGCTTTTTTGGCGGTGAAAGAATAACCTCCATGTCTTTATTGATTTTTGATACAAAATAACTGGCTATAGTATTTCCAAGCTCAGTGTAGGTTGATTCATCAAGATTTTCGCTGAAAAAAACAGCAAGAACGCCTTGAAGGTCACCATTAATTGAAAAACCAACACAATTTATACTGTCCCACGAAAGTGTGGTTTTTGTAATTTTACTTTTACATACACTACCCAATTCATAAAAATTAAAAAACTTTGGAAGAGCTCTTTTAAGGTAATTATATGAAAGCACAGGGTTTGAATCTTTGAGGTTAACCAATCTATTTCCCCTTTTTTCCGGAAAGCTCGTCATCCGAAAATGCTCTATCAATAGCTCTAATAATGTCTTTTTTGCTAAAGGGTTTTATTATGAAGTCTCTTGCGCCGATATGAATTGCTTCAGAGACAAGGTGCTCTTGACCAAGGGCCGATACAATTATTACCTTTGCGTTGGGATCCATGTGTAAAATGGCCCGAGTGGCCTCAATGCCGCTCATTTCCGGCATAACGATATCCATAGTAACAACGTCTGGTCTGTATTTCGCGTAAAGATCCATGGCTTCGCGTCCGGTTGTTGCTTCTGCTACTATTTGATAGTGGTTCTCTACAAGGATGTCTGCTAAAGCTTTCCTGACGAATGGAACATCGTCGGCTATTATTACGGTTCTGGCCATTTCCTACACACCTTCCTTGGTGGAAAGATAATAAAACACCTACATATAAATTGTACGCTAGCCGCTAAAAAGAGCTAGATACAAGTAATAGTTTAACTTAATTAAGCATTAAAGGCCACAGCGCGGCGCGCGGCGGGCAACATTGTGGTCTTGGTGTACCCTTTTTGTGCCTCTAATTAGGCTCTATCTTCTTAACCGAGACCATTCGAATCTTTTTTTCTGTAGCGCGTCGCACAGCAAACTTAAAATCACCCTTCTTGGTGCTGAAATATAATTCATCACCAATTTCAGGAATTCTTCCAAATTGATGTAAAAGAAAACCACCAAGTGTTTCGTATTCGCCTTCGGGAATTTCAATCGGCAGTGAATCATTAAGCTCCTTGATTTCAATTTTTGCCAGTATGTTCCAATGGTTTTCCGTTAATATTCTAAAAAGTGGCAGGTTGTTTTCCTGCTCGTCGCTGATTTCACCAACAATTTCTTCAACAATATCCTCAAAAGTCAAAATTCCGACCGCCCCACCGTATTCATCAACAACAACACTAAGCGGTAAATTATCCTGATGCATGTCGAGCATTACGTTTTCAAGATTTTGAACCTCGGTTGAAAAATGTGTCGGTTTCATAAGGTTTTTTACTGGCTGGTTAATGTTTTCAACAGCAAATAAATCGTAGGCATAAAGTATGCCGACAATATTATCAATTCTTTCAGAATATACGGGCATTCTTGAATGTCTGTGTTCAATAAAACCTTCAATGGCATCTTTTATTGTTTCTATGTCTTCAATTGCTTTAACCTGTACAAGAGGTATGTTTGCGTTTTTTGCTTCAATGTCTTTAAAGCTCAAAATTCGTCTTATCATCCCCTTTTCAATGGGGTTGAGTTCAGATTCTTTTCTGTTATATGCAAGCAGTTTTTTTAATTCTTCGCGGGTAGCTTGTGTTTTTCCTGTCAAAAGTTGTTCTAAAGGGCCAGTTACTTTTGACAGGCGCATTGTATATATTGATAATAACCTTGTGATTGGAAAAAATAATTTATATGCGAACGAAAGTGGATAAGAAATAATAGGAGCAAGTGTAGATGAATAGTGCTGAAAAATAGTTTTTGGTATCAATTCACCAAAAATCACAATTATTGGTGAAGTAATAAGTACTGTAATAAGCTCCGCATCACCGTGAAAGATTGAGTATAAATAAATTGCAATTAGTGCAGTTATGGAAATTGCGCAGAGGTTCGACATTAAGAGTGTTGTTGATAAAACTTTTTCAGGAGATGCCGTGAGTTCCAGAGCTTTTGCGGCACCTTTTGAGCCTTTTCGCGCTTTTTTTCTAAGTAAAAATTTATCTGCAGAAAGTAACGCAATTTCTGAACCCGCAAATAGTCCCTCGAGCAAAAGTATTGGTGGTAATAGTATTAAGAGGTCCTTAAATGTTAAATACATTACGGTCCAGCTCCCAGGCTTTTTTGTTTTTCAAGAAGATCGTCAAATAACGAATGTAGAATGTCGTTTATTTTAATAATTCCAATTGATTCGCCCGATGTGTTTCGTACAACAGCTATTCTGGTTTTATTTTGTCTTAACCGTCTTAAGCAAAAACTTAATTTAAGGTTACTTCCAACAAAAAAAGGTTTATTCATTATTGTGCTAACAGGGTTTGTAAGGAGCGACGTATTAATTTTGGCCTCAAGAAGTTCCTTGCTTGATAAAATACCAATTATTTGTTTAGTTTTGTTTTCAAAAATTGGAATTCTTGAAATTGACTTGCCTTGAATAAGCTTCATAGCTTTTCCAAGTGTTGTGTTTTCACTTAATGTTATGGTTTTGTGCAGTGGGGTGTAAATATCCTTTACTGTAATGTCGTCAAGATCAAAAACATTCTTAATTAGCTCGAGTTCACTTTCAAGAATGGAACCATCTTTGTGGCCCTCTTCCACAATTGAAAGAAACTCTTCTTCTTTTAATACGCGGGGTGAAATGTCATAAACAGGCTTTTTGTGGCCAAGAAACTTTAAAAAAACCTTTATCCCAATTTTAAGAATAAATCTTATTGGCTTAAATATGAGATATATCCAGCTTAAAGGTTCAGCTGTGAGTGGAGCAATAAGCTGATTTATTTTTACACCAATTACTTTCGGTGTTATTTCACAGAAAAAAAGTATAATTGGTGTCGTGATTAAAAGCCCCAGAATTATTTGAAATGTCCAATCAGGAAAACGAGAAAGGAACTGAGATGATAATATTTTATCAACAAAAACAGATTTGTCTTCCCAATTATTCAAAACAGTATTTGTAATAATTGTTGCTAGTCCTACGTTAACAAATTCATTTGCGATAAGTATTGTAATTAAAAGCCCACCAGGATCTTTAAGTAGGCGCGTAATAATTACATGTGTTTTTTTAAACTGATCCTTTATTTGCCTAATCTGGAGTTTAGTCAGACTAAAAAGAGCAACTTCAGAGGAAGATAAAAACGCCGACAAACAAACAAGAACGCAGCAAATAATAAACTCTAAAGTTTCCACAAATTGTTTTTAAGCTACTTTTCTTGGCGGTCTTACTAAACCAGATGATGCAATTTTCCTTCTGGACTTTTTGTTTATCTTGTTTAGCGAACTCCCAGCCGAAGTCTTCTCAGCTCTGAGCGGAACAACCTTTCGGGTCAGAGCCACCTCTAGTACTTCATCAATTGTTTTTACAGGTATAAATCTCAGTTTATCTATGTATTCCTGATCAATGTCTTCCAGATCTTTTTTGTTCTTATCCGGAATAATGATTGTTGAAATTCCATGTCTCATTGCCGCCAGAGCTTTTTCTTTAAGACCACCTATTGGAAGCACCCTTCCAGTAAGTGATATTTCCCCTGTCATGGCAATATCTTTTCTGATAGGAATCTGCGTTAGGCGAGATATCATTGCACAGGCCATTGTGATTCCGGCAGACGGTCCGTCTTTCGGTATGCCACCTTGTGGGAAGTGCACGTGAATATCAGTAGACGCAAAAATATCTTCGTCCAGACCAAAATCACTGGCGCGCCAGCGAATCAGTCCAAGTGCTGCTTGGCCGGATTCTTTCATTACATCACCTAGGTGTCCTGTTAGTGTAACGCCCCCTTTACCTTTCATTGTGGTAACTTCAACGTAGAGTATTTCACCACCCACCTGTGTCCAGGCGAGACCCGTAGCGATTCCAATTTCATCCTTTTCCTGTTCGTCTTCACGGATATAAGGAGCTGGACCTAAGAATTTATATATAAGATCTTCGGTAATTATTGTTTTCTCTTTCTTGCCTTCTGCAACAAGCCTGGCGGTTTTTCTGCAAATACTTGCAATATTACGCTCCAGGTTTCTGAGCCCAGCCTCTCTTGTGTACTGTGATATCAAAGAAGGAACGCTTTTTTCATCAAATGCAATGTTCTTTTCAGAAAGACCATTTTCCCCAAGTTGTTTTGGTACTAAATGCTTGTTTGCAATTTGCACTTTTTCCTCTTCAGTATATCCAGGTAGGTGGATAATTTCCAGACGGTCCTTAAGGGCCGACGGGATAGTATCAAGGTTGTTGCAAGTTGCAATAAACATAACGTTAGTCAGATCAAAAGGAACATTTATATAGTGATCTCTGAATGTGTGGTTCTGTTCCGGATCTAAAACTTCAAGAAGTGCCGAAGAGGGATCTCCTCTAAAATCGCTTCCAAGTTTATCAATTTCATCCAAAACAAAAACCGGGTTGTTTGTTCCAACTTGTTTCATGCCTTGAATAATTCTTCCAGGTAGGGCGCCAACATATGTTCTTCTGTGTCCGCGTATCTCAGCTTCATCTTTTATTCCACCAAGAGATATTCTAATAAACTCCCGGCCCATCGATCTGGCAATTGACTTACCTAAAGATGTTTTTCCAACCCCAGGAGGGCCACTAAAACAAAGGATCGGTCCCTTCATTTTATCTTTAAGTTTTCTCACCGCAAGAAATTCTAAAATTCTTTCTTTGGGCTTTTTAAGACTATAGTGATCCTCGTCTAAAATTTCCTTGGCGCGAACAAGCTCCAGGCTATCGACAGTCACCTTGCTCCAAGGTACATCAACCAGCCACTCCACGTACGTTCTTAGCATGGATGCTTCTGAAGCATCCGGATGCATACGCTCAAGGCGTCCTAGTTGTTTAAGGGCCTCTTGTTCTGTTTCTGCGGGCATTTTACAGGCCAGTATCTTTTCCTTAAGTTCAGACATTTCTTCGTTCTTGTTGTCGTTGTCGCCAAGCTCGCTTTTTATGGCGCGAATCTGCTCACGCAAGAAGTACTCTTTTTGTGATTTTGTCATTTCGTCTTTTGCTTGTGAACGTATCTTTGCCTGAATTGAAAGAACTTCAACTTCTTTTGTTAGTAACTCATTAATGGCCCTTAGTCTCTCAATAGTATTTTTAGTTTCCAGAATTTCCTGCGCCTTACTAACCTTTAGCCCAATATTGGAGGCCACAAGATCCGCAAGTCTTCCTGGGTCGGTAATGTCATCAAGCACCATCAAAATATCAGGAGAAAGCGGTTTACCAAGAGCTATAACTTTTTCCAGTTGTTCTCTTGTGTTCCTCATTAAGGCTTCCGTGATGCTTTTTGTTTCAGGATCAAGAATATTTTCTTCTTCCTCTTCTATTTTATCAATTTTAACTTCAAAATATGGTTCGGTTTGAGTGAATTCCTTGATCTTCGCTTTTGCCAAGCCTTGGGTTAGAATTTTTATTCGGCCATCAGGCAGCTTTCGCATTCTCATAATCATCGCGATCGTTCCTGTTTTATAAATACCATCAGGGGCTGGATGCTCATCATTAATATCTTTTTGTGAAGATAAAAGTATAAGTCTGTCTGATCTGGCTAGACTTTCCTCTACACATTTTATGGAACTGTCGCGTCCAACAAAAAGAGGAATAATCATAAAAGGAAAAACCACAATATCCCTGACTGGGAGTAATGGCAGGTTTTCCGGGATTTCGATCTGTTCGCCGTCGTAATTTGTGACCATCTAGATCCTCCACTCGTTAAAGTACATTAATATTTACAACCTTTACGTTTATGAGCATTAAGGCCACTAATCCCTCAGGTGTCCTATTGCTCACTCAATAAACAAATCGGTTTTTCTAAAAAACGGCTTTAGGAAATAAATGCCTGGTAAGAAAAAAAATCAATGAATAAGGCTAGTTCCGAGCCATTGCATCAATAAATTTTTGACGATATATACTTTTTTAACAGGAGACTTTACTCAGGTTTCAATCAAACAAGATGTTAATATAGGGGAAATTTCTTAATTGTATTTTTATTGTACACTGTCTGTTTGGTGTGTCAGTAACGCGACGAGCAAAATAACATTATTAAGAATTTTTATTATTTTATTAATAGCGCACCACAACTAGAAAACAAAAAAACTAAACGTAATTCTTTTTGCGGTGTTCCATAGCTTCGGCACAACTTATACAGGTTTGAGAAAAAGGTTGAACCTGAAGGCGTCTTAGCCCAATTTCATCACCACACGCATTGCATTCATTAAGTACGCCGGTTTCCATGCGTTTAAGAGCTATCTGAATATTTTTTAGTAAAATTCGCTCGTTATCTCTCAGCTTAAATACAAGGTTTTTGTTGATCTCCATTACAGCCAGATCGGTTTCATCCGCTAAATCATCAGGAGAACAGGCTAAATCATTTTCGAGAGTTTTTTTAGAATTTTCTAAAAGCCTCTTTCTTTCTTCTAAAAGTGAATGTCTAATCTGTGTAAGCGTAAAGGAATCAATATTGCTCATTTAATACCCCCATATTAAAAGTGCTAATAAGTTTTATAAGGACTTATAAGGAATATCAACTTAGATTTTTTCTTAGATTTTATGTTATTGATTAGGTAATTTTTTTGTATGGTAGTAAATATGAATTCAAATCAAAATCTAAATGTAATTTTATTAGCAGGCGGTGATGGCAAGCGTATGAAGTCATCTCTACCTAAAGTTCTTCACGAGGTGGGTGGCAGGCCAATGATTTACTATCCACTAAAAAGGATAGAGGAGACTCAAGTCGCAGCTTCAGTTGCCATTGTTGTAGGAAAAGATAGAAAAAAAATTGAAACCTACGTTCATAGTGAATTTGATTCTTCAAAACTTAATATCACATGGATATTTCAACCTGAACCGAAAGGAACGGGCAACGCCGTCCGTCATGCAATGGAATCTGAATGGGGCGAGCGGGCAGTAAAATCTAAAGCAAATATTTTAATACTCCCAGGAGACACCCCACTTCTTACTAAAGATCTGCTTTTCCAAATGTCCGAACCTATGTCTCTTAAAAAAGAAGCTTTTAGACTATTAACTTGCGAACTTGAAAATCCATTTGGTTATGGCCGTGTTGTGCGTAGGGGAAAAGCGGGTACCGTGTTAAAAATTGTTGAAGAAAAAGATGCAACAGCAAGGCAAAAGGAAATTCGAGAAGTTGCTGTCTCTATATATTACATACCGGCAAATGTTTTAAAGAGCGGTGTTTTGAGACTTACAACAAAAAACGCGCAAAAAGAATATTATTTAACTGATCTGATCGGACAAGCCACAAGGCTGAAGAAAAAAGTTAATATTCTCAAGTGGGATAACAACGAAGATTTACTTGGAGTAAATAATCTTTGGGAAATTGCTAATGTATCTAGAATAATAAATCTGAGAATTCAAAAACAACACGCATTAAATGGTGTGCGTTTTATTGACCCTATAACTACTTGGGTTGATGTTGGGGTTGATATTGGGCCCGATACTGTTGTTTCGCCGGGGGTTATTTTGAGTGGGAACACGAAGATTGGTCGCGGTGTTTTTATTGGTCCAAACACAATTCTTTCAAACACCGAAGTTGAAAGTGAGGTTAAAATTTTAGCAGGGACCATTTCTGAGTCCTCAAAAATTGCAGCCGGTGCCAAGGTTGGTCCTTACGCGCATTTGAGGCCTGAATCATACGTTGGTGAAGAAAGTAAAATTGGAAATTTTGTTGAATTAAAAAAGACCAGTATTGGTAAACACACAAGTGTTGCTCATTTATCTTATGTTGGCGATGCAGAAGTTGGTGACAGAGTTAATATTGGGTGCGGATTCATTACATGTAATTTTGACGGCAGAATAATTGAAGGACAAAGAAAACATAAAACTATAATTGAAAATGAAGTGTTTATGGGTAGTGATTGCCAGACAATAGCACCAGTGAGGATAGGCGAAGGGTCCTATGTTGCATCAGGTTCTACAATTACAAAAGAGGTTATGCCTGGGGATCTTGCTATTGCACGCTCAAGACAGATTAACAAAGAGGGATATGCCAAAAGATTGCGCCCTCAAAAATCTGAAAAAAACACAGTTGATACAAACTTAACAGAACCAGGTAAGACGCCGGAAAAATAAAATGTTCAAGTTTGCTTAGGTTATTGAGGATTTATTTTATATGAAAACACTCGAACCCGTGATTATTGGTCTTGTTTCTGCAATTGTTGTTGTTTTTGTAAAATATTTATGGGGTTTTGTAAGTGACTTTGGCGTTTGGTTAATGCTCCCTCTTTTTGTGACGATTGCTGCAATACATATTTTTTTAAGAAAAAAAGGGAATGTTGCCCAGGGATTTTCTGAACTGTTTTACCATATATATTCGCCCGCTTCGCCCGACTCACCATGGCGCTGGTTGATTCGTGGAATGAGTAGTTTAATTTTTGGGGCGTTAAGGGCCTTTGTAGGACCCGAAGGTGCTGCGATGGAACTGTCACACGCCCTTGCTTTAAAAATGAAAGCCAGGGTGTCAAATTGGTTTCAGCTTCAAAGACGTACTGACGCTGCTATAGTTTTAGCGGCAGGTATTGCGGCCGCTTTTAATGCGCCATTTGTTGCGGTTATTTTGCCACTGGAGCTAAAACTTGGAGGAAGAACTCTGTCACTGGTTATAGGCGCAATAAGCGCAATTCTTGGTATTGAAGCATTTAGGATTCTGGGGGTTGACACAGGGATGCTTGATCTTAGCTTGCGTGGGCGTGCCGGAATTTATGGCGCAAATATACTTGAAGTTTTTGACATTAACTTGAACTTTATTTTGTCTCTTGGGGTCATCACGGTTTTGTTGGTAGTTACAGGTCTTTTGGCCATTCATTGGATTAAGTTTTGTCAACGTGGTTTCAGAAAGGGAATGGAGGCCTTTCCTTGGGGCCGCGAAGCTCTGGGGGCTTTTTTATTAATTATAATTTTACTCCTTTTTCCTGCGGGAAGGTCGTTTTGGGATATGTGGCCCCTTTTAACAGCGGGTGATGGTGTTCCCTCCCAAACACTTTGTGTGGTATTTTTATTTCAGTTTTTGGGTCTGTCAATTGTTTTATCTTTTTTTGGAACACTCGGTGTTTTTTTGCCGGTGTGGTTTCTTGGTGTGATGGCGGGTTTTTGTTTTTCTGGGCTACTTCCAATTGAGGGTGCAGGAGCTTTTGAAATGGGGCTTCTTGTGGCTTGGGTTGGCGGGTGTGTTTTTTGGACACTGTTTTTTGGTTCCCCAATTGCCGCCGCACTATTGGCTTTCTATCAAAGTGGAAGTGTTGGCGTGTTAGTTATTTGTTTACTTGTTGGAGTTTTACTAGAAGGACTAAGACGAGTATTTTTGGGCCAAACTCTTATGGGGTATGAACTTCAGGATCAGGGTGTGGTGCTAAGCAAGGGGCGCGTTCAGGATGTGCTTGATTCACTGAGTGTTAAGGACGTTATGGTCACAGATTACATTGCGGTTAATGAATCTGATACATTAAATTTTTTATCAAAAAAAATTATTGAGTCAAAATATCCATTTCTGGTGGTCAACAGTTTAGGTGGACAGTATTTGGGGTTATTGACTGCAGATCTGATTCAGAGCGCGCTTAGACACTCAAAAGAGAAAACCGCTGAAAATTCATTTAAAGAACTAATTGAGGCCAGAGATCTGTTATCAAGGGCAAAATTCAAAGCTGCAGTAATTAGGGGTGATGACTCCTTATCAAATATTTCACTATTAAACGAAAAATTTCCATGCCTCCCGGTTGTTAATGAAAAGGCGGAGGCAATTGGACTTTTGTTTTTAGAGTATTTACGTATTGCCTACGACGAGGAAATTGCAAGGCGTTCAATATTTCATGAATATCGAGAAAGCGGAAAACTTCAGTTAAGTCAAATAACGAAAAGAAAGTAACAGTGCTTTAATGAGTACTTTAAAAACATCAAAGTATTATTCTGTTTTAAATGATGCGCAAAAAAAAGCTGTTTCAATAACCGATGGCCCGCTAATGGTTCTTGCCGGGGCAGGCTCTGGCAAAACAAAAATGCTTACTTCTCGTGTGGTTTATCTGATTGAGAATAAAAAAATCATGCCTCGCAAAATACTTGCAGTAACGTTTACCAATAAAGCCGCACGCGAAATGAGGGAACGAATTTATTCAATCTGTGAAGAAATGGGAATTGATTTTAGTGGTTCCAATAAACCTGAAGTTGGTACTTTTCATGCGGTATGTGTCAGGCTCCTGAGAAGAGAGATTGATTCAACCCCGTTTGAAAGACCGTTTACAATTTATGACGACGCCGATCAGTTAAGTTTAATTAAATCCATATTAAAAGATTTAGATTTAAGCGATAAGCAGTTTCCACCCAAAAGTATTCAAACCTCAATTAACAGGGCAAAGTGTGACGCAATCGATCCGGATAATGTAGAATTTAAAACACAAGGCTATTTGGGCGATGTGCTTAAGGATGTTTTTTCGCGCTATCAAAAAGCTTTGATTTCAAATTCCGCACTTGATTTTGGTGAAATTCTTTGCATGACTTACAGGGTTTTAAGAGATAACGAACAGGTAAGAAGTAGATATCAAAAATGGTTTGAATATATTCATGTTGACGAATATCAGGACACAAATCGGGTGCAGTATTTAATTTTGTCTCTACTTGCATCTAAAAAATATGGGGGACACGAAAACATTTGTGTTGTTGGTGACGAGGATCAGTCTATTTACAAGTGGCGCGGCGCTGATATTAGAAACATTCTTGAGTTTGAAAAAGATTATCCAGGGGCGCAGGTTGTAAAACTTGAACAGAATTACCGCTCCACAAAAACAATTATAAAATCTGCAAGCCACTTAATTAAGAATAATACGACGAGAAAAGACAAAACACTTTGGACCAATAACGAAGACGGGGCACCTGTGTTTTTGTTTTATGTTCAAAACGAGAGAGAAGAGGCAAAAATCACCCTTGATATTATAAGGCAGCTTATACGTGACGATGGTTATACTTATTCTGATTTTGCTGTCTTTTACAGAATGCACGCTCAAAGTCGCCAATTTGAAGACGCCTTAAGAAATGCCGGGATTACGTATCAGTTAATAGGGTCGCTTAGGTTTTACGATAGAAAAGAAATTAAAGATATTTTGGCTTATTTACGGGTAATTGTTAATCCTTCGGATTCGGTTAGTCTTAAAAGAATAATTAATGTTCCGGTGCGTGGCATCGGCAAAACATCAATTGATAAACTTGAAAGAATACTTTTCACACAGGGTGACCTTTTACAAGAAAGCTTGTGGAATATTATATGTAGGGCCGCAAATAATCCTGGAAGTATTATTGCAAAAGGAGCATCAGAAAAATTAAAGCAATTTGTGGATTTAATAGATTCTTTTGTGAAAGTTAAAGAAGAGCACAGTTTATATAAATTGTACGAAATCATATTAGAAAAAAGCGGTTATCTGGGGAATTTAAAAAATGATGAGTCTGTTGAGGCCAAAGCCAGGGTGGAACATTTAGAGGAGCTTGCAACAGTTTTGCAGGAATTTGAAGAAGATAAATTAGAGAACGCACCTTCATGGGAAATTGAAAACAGACGCAAGGGGCTGTTAAATGAATTTTTAGAACAAGTAAGCCTTGTTACTGAGCTTGATTCTGAAGAGGGTTCAAAAGAATCTTTTTTGGGTGCTGTAAAATTAATGACACTTCATGCAGCAAAGGGGCTTGAGTTTCCCGTGGTGTTTTTAGTTGGTATGGAGGAAGGCATATTTCCTTCAATTCGTTCAGGCGAAGAAGCGGATGGCGATAAGTTAGAAGAGGAAAGAAGAATTTGCTATGTTGGTATGACAAGGGCAAAAAAGCGACTTTTCATTTTACACGCCGAGGAGCGAAGAATTTGGGGCAGGTGGAGTGCACAGGCGCCATCAAGGTTTCTTGGGGAACTTCCAGAAAATCTAATTAAGAAAAAAACACTAATTAAAGAAGATAACTTAAGTGGTTATTCAAAAAAAGATCGGTATCAAAAGTCTCATGATGAGAATGATGACGTATATCCTTCATCAAATAAAATCATTCAGGCCAAAGACTGGCAGTATGTTTATGAGGAGCAAAACGAAAGTGTGGTTGGTAAAAGCATTGTGATTCCAAAATACGGTAAGGGCCGCATTGTTGCCTCAGAAGGGCTTGGTGCCAAGAAAAAAATCACCATAGAATTTGCCCAAAAAATAAGAAGAAAATTCATTTATTCCTGGGTTTCGCAGTATTTAGAGTAAGAACTTAACAATCGCAGATTTAATTATTAATAATTATAAAAACTATAACAGTATTAACAAGTTATGGCGATGAAACCGCGCGGCGTGTCTTTTTTGGCGCATTGTGCTAAGTGGTTTGAAATACTACAATCAATATTAGAAGATAGGAGCGGTACGTATGATGGAAAAAAGAAAACATGAACTATTCAGAACAAATAGGACATCTATTAGACTTTTCGCAATTTTATCTTTAATCGTGGTTACGGCCTTTGGTGGTTTAGCTGCCTGCGAAGCCGGTATTAACGATAACGGCGCTACCATTACAGACGATACGCAGGTGCCTTCTGCATCAGCGGCTTCGTCATCATCGAGTTCTTCTTCTTCAAGTACCGCAGCCCCATCAGCATTTTCACAGTCCTGGTCATTTACCACCGAAGCAAATTACTCTAAAAGCGCATCTTCGGCTTTTAGTTTCGCGTCAGGTGTGGCAAGTTTGGCGCTTCTTGACCAAACAGATGATGATAATGATGATACAGGAGGTTTTGCTGGAGGATCACACACAGGAACCCAGTGGGATAGTGTGAATTCATATCTTGAACTTGATGGAACTTTAAACCCAAATTCACTTCCTGATAATTCAGCTGCTGATGGTTGGATTGATATGACAGCCAACATCCTTTTAATTCACGGTGAAGAATCCGCGGGGGCCACAACTTTTGCTGATTCTTCAAGCAGTACCCTAACGGCGACTTGTTTAGCCGGAAACTGTCCAACAGCTAGGGTGGATGGTCAGCTTGGAAGTGCTTTACAGTTTAACGGCTCTGATAGTTGTCTTGATATTCCCGCAAGTTTATCAGGTTTAACCAAATTTTCTGTAATGTTCTGGGTAAAACCAAATAATAGTTATGGAACTGTTGGATTTTTTAATGGTGCAACAGCCACTATGTATACAAATTCAAACCTATTACTCTCTAATGGAACAAATCATTCCAGACCATCACATCCCGGAAGGTTCATGACCCAACATGTCGGCAGATGGGTTCATAGAGTTTATACATACGATGCGGCGGCATCGCCAACGTCGAACTTTTATGCTGACGGCGCAAGTATGGAGGGTGGTTTAGATGCATGGCCTGGAAGCAGTGATGTAACAAATATTAGGATTGGTTGTGCAACTTATGGTGCAACAACTTACTATCTGGATGGCGTTATTGATGAAGTCGCAATATTTGATGACGTTTTAACTGAAAGTCAGATAAATACAATTTATAAGAAACAAGCATTTAACTATGTTGGCGAATATACATCAAGGGTAATGGATACAGGTGCTGATGTAAGTTGGTCAAAATTATCATGGACACCAAGTAACCCATATGGAAGTGCGCTTCCAGCCGGTGCAATTACAGAAACAGTTTACGATGAAGGTAATATCGATATGTCAGGAAATACACTTCTTCTACATTTTGATGAAGATGCAGGGTCAACAGCTTGGGATAATCAAATGAGTGAAACCGATCTTACTTATATAAATAATTTTCCAACATCTGGAGCCGATGGTATTTTTGGAAAAGCTTTAAGGTTTGAGCATGAAGCAACAAGGACTAGGATTTCTTCAGATGCAACTTTAGATACTTCAGGTGATTGGACAGCTGAATACTGGTTCAGAGAGCGTGGAAGGCCAACTATTACACAAACTATGATGTTTTCATATATGGGTGTTCCAGTATACAAAGGATTTTATTTTTCAGTTCAAGAAGGAAGTGTAAATAAAGCTTGGTTTAGAGTTGGGACTTGTGATGTGTGTTTTCCGACAGGTGGATACACTCACAATTTTGCGATCATAAACAGTACAAACTATTACACCTTCTTACAAGGTGGGTGGGAGCATGTTGCCGTTACAAGAAGTGGTGATACTTTTACAGTATACATAAATGGTGAAGTTTTAGAATCAAGGGATATAACAAATTATGTTGGATCAACTGCTCAAAGTCTTTGGATCGGAAACTGGGGTTATACTTCAGGGTCACCTGATGTTGAAAGACTACATGGCGACGTGGATGAAGTAGCGTTTTATGAACGTGCTTTATCGCAAGCTGAAATTCAGGCCCGTTATCATAGAGGACAAGTAAAAGTAGAATTTCAGGTAAGATCCTGTGTGGATGCGGATTGTTCGGATGCAGATTTTGAAGGCCCAAATGATGCAATTGATGATTATTTTTATTATGCACCACTGACAGATACTTTACCTTTTTCTACACTATCAAGTATGGCCGACGCAAGGTACTTCCAATATAAGGCCTACGTAAAAACACGTGATTCGAATTACATGCCTAAGTTAAAAACAGTTGGCGCAACACCAACACACTATAATGCCGGAGCACCTTATGTGATAAACAATATTGGAATCACGTACTCCACACTTTTTTCTTTTACAGAAACATTGGGTGGTACAAACGAAGGTACTGTTACCTATCAAATCTCAAACAATGGAACAAGCTGGTATTACTACAACGGATCAAACTGGGTGACGGCCGCATCAACTAGTGATGCAAATACCGCCGCTACAATTGATACAAATATTTCCACTTTTGTAGCTGACGTGGGAGCAGGAACATTTTATTTTAAGGCAATATTTACATCTACATCAGGAACTCAAAAAGTTGAGCTAGATGATGTTGCTATTGGTGGTACACGGGTACAGTAGGTATTTTCAATAAATTACTTTATGTAATCCAACAAGGTGGTAAGTCTTTTTTCTTTTTCCATTGAGTTATTGATGTTGGTTTCTTTCTTAATAATGTTAGTAATACGTTTTTTGTCTATGTTTTCTTTGTTTTTTTTGCAAAATTTTATGTATTCCAAGCAGTCGTTAAGTACCAGCAAGAATAAGGAATTTTTTAAGTGTTTTGGCGTTTAATGGATTCATAAATATTCAGAAACCTTTGCGAGTACTAGTCTTTTTAGTTTAATAATGCGTCCAGAATAATGTTTTGGTAAAAATTCTGAAATCAAAGATGAACTTGCGCAGTATTTTTTATAAAAACTTGGATTGTGAAGTTTTAGTGCTAAAATCACAGACTGTAATGCTTCAAATTTGCGTTCAAAATCTTCAGTTTGTTTGTTGTTATTAAGCTCAATGGCCGCATTTCTTAAACAAAAAATAAGCGTATTTTTACTGGGTTGAGGATTTTTTTGAGTTTTGGCACCCTTTATGTTTAAGGGCGCACCACAAGAGGCAAAAAGGTTCCAGTCAAAAGTTATAAAATCAAAATTTATTTTAAGAGAAAGAGGTTTAAGTAGTGCCATCAGATATATTATGTCAATATCTGCTACTTTCGGCTCGTCAATTCGGGTTTGAGCCATGTAATTGCCAAATCTTTTTACAGCCGCAAATTTCTTATGAGGTGTCGCTATTGACACACCATTAAAATTACACGGAAAATAAGCACAAAAATTGGTATCAAGCTTGCAGTAAACATAGTGAGAGTAAATAAGAAGAGGGAGTAATTTATGATTAAAAAAAGTTTAATTCTTACAGTTTGTATTACTTTAATTTTATCACCATACAGTTTTGCAGCAAGCAGATGTGTGATGCAAAGTAAAGATCAGGCCTTTTCACTTAAAACACTTGAGTTTGGTGAAGGGCGCCAGAAAAAATATGCCTTCGCTTTATGTGATAACAAGGTTGGTGAATGTCGCGGCCTATTAACTCAAAAACCCGTTACAGGTGACCACACCGATATTCTTAACCTTCGCACCTTTAGTGAAGAACAGTTAATGCAAAGATATAGTGATTTAGATTCGAGTGTTTTTTGGTCAAAAGCCGGCAGACTTGCAATGACAGCAATTGTCGCTGTAGTCGGGGTAGCTTTGGGTGTAATAATTGCCCCAGCAATTTTTGCAGGCTCCTGGGCCGCTGCAGGACTTTTTGGCACATTAGGAGGAGCGGCTGGTGGCGTTACCGGCGGCCTTTTAGGTTACTTTAAATTAAATGGTTATGAGGCGGAAGAGGAAGAAAAGCGCGATATTATGGATATTACTGTCAATAACCAAAATAATTGTCTTGAGGTTGATAATATTGCGCAAACTTCACTCAGAGTAAAAAAGATACTTTTAGATTTAGATGCAAACAGCCTTCCACTTGGACTTAGTGCTGAAAATGAAAATAGAAGTTCAAGAAGTGCAAAATAAATACAATTTCTTTTAATTGATTGGAGATTATATGATTAGTTTTAGAAAAAATGTATTTTTAACGACTTTTATATTAATACTGTGTGTTTCATTTTCCACCCGCACTTATTCCATGGATGATTATTTCCCCAAGAAGACAGCTAAAATAAAAAACGCAAAAGCCATTTTAGTTTCTTCAAGCGGTGATATTTTGACGCTGGCAAACTCCGTCTGGTTAAATGCAAAACTCAAGGCCAGATATGAAAACGGTGTTTCATGGATGCATTTTCCAAATGAAAATAACGACAAATCAGACAGAACAGACTCTGAAAATGAGTTTAAAGAAGCAATTAGCAGTGCAGTAAAAGATGGAAACACCATTGATGTTTATATTGCAGGTCACTCAAATGGCGGGCGGTTTGATTTAGCAAAAAAGTTACCACGCGAATACAAAAGCAATATCCGCCTAATTTATAATACCGGCTGCTTTGATGGCAGTAAATACGCTGCAAAGTATTGGCTTCGAGGTAACACAAAAAAAGCAGATAAGGCTTATGTTGGACATGTGGGCTCAAGCTCATCATTTATATTTTTAGATTCTTTTCTAGATAACTGGGCCAGTGGAATGCGGCTTCAAGAGGCAGTAAAAAAAGCCAATGACTTCACAAGTGATGATCTTGAAAATGATGAAATTAGAAAATTTCTTTTTAACTGGATTAGTGGAAAAGAATACATTGAAATCGCAAAAAAGGGATCAGTTGCAATATTTTTCGGTGATCCAAAAATTAGCATAAGAACTCAAAAAACAATCAGTGCGCCCGAAATTGAAACTATAAAATCCAAGCCGTTTTTGTATAGCCTTCCTTTTTAATATTTCAGCCTTGTTTGCGCGGTGGGCCAGTGGGATTCATACAACACATTATAGTAGCTTGATTAAACAATACTTGAGACAGTGGTGCGCTTATGAGAAAAAATACTATGAAGTATTTTAAGAGGTATTTTTAATGGTTGATGTTAATGAAGAATTAACGCGCAAGGTTGCGCATCTTGCTCATCTTGAATTAAGTGGTGCTGAGGTAACACTTTTTACGAAACAACTTGGTGAAATCTTATCTTTTGTAAAAAAAATTGAGGAGCTTGAAATTAATGATCCAAGCATTTTACCACTTTATCACCCCCACGATTTAGAACCGCTAATGAGAGAAGAAGTGCAACAAGTGGCGGAAAAATCAACGCAAGGCTCTTCAGTAGTGTCAAAGGTACTAGAATGCGCGCCAGATGTTTTTGATGATTGTTATAAGGTGCCACCAATTCTTTAGTTAAGGGTTTATTATGGGTGAATTTACAAGCATAAAAGATATTCACAAGGCGTATGCGGAAAAAAAACTTTCCCCGATTGAACTTACAAAAAGCTATATATTAAAAATCAAAAAAAATAAACTAAATGCTTATCTTTCAACTTGTGAGGATCGTGCCATTAACCAGGCCGAGGCCCAGACAAAACAATTGTCAAAAATTGGTAAAAATATATTTGAGCAACAACCACTTTTTGGTGTCCCCTTTGGTATTAAAGACGTTTTGGTTATAGAAGGAATTAAAACCACGTGTGGTTCAAAAATGCTTGAAAACTATAATCCACCTTATACGGCAACGGCCGCTCGGCTTCTAGAAAATGCAGGTGCTATTTGTCTTGGAAAATTAAACATGGATGAATTTGCCATGGGAAGCTCGAACGAAAATTCAGCTTATGGGCCAGTACTTCACCCTATTCATAATGATAGGGTACCAGGAGGATCAAGTGGGGGTTCCGCATCAGCAGTTAAAGCAGATCTTTGTTTGGCGGCTCTTGGTACTGATACCGGAGGCTCCATCCGTCAGCCGGCTTCTTTTTGCGGGGTTGTGGGTGTTAAACCCACTTATGGGCAAGTTAGTCGCTACGGGCTTGTGGCGTTTGCGTCGTCACTTGATCAGATTGGTCCTCTTACAAATAATGTTGAAGATAGTGCTCGTATTTTAGATGTAATAATGGAACACGATAAAAAAGATTCAACCTCCGTCAATCAAAATTTCGGAGTAAAAATTTACCCCACGCTTGCCGATAAATTTGATCTTTCTAAACTTAAAATTGGTGTATTTAAAGACAGTTTCAGTGAAGGCGTTGATAACGATGTGCGTATAAATTTTGAAAAAACGCTAAAATGGTATGAATCAAAAGGCGCAAGACTTATTTCCGTAAGCCTGCCGCATTCAAAATATTCAATTGCGGTTTATTATGTAATTGCTGTTTGTGAGGCCTCAAGTAATCTTGCACGCTTTGATGGTGTCAGATTTGGGGTGCGAAACGAAATTGCAGATAACGCCCAGAACTTAACTGATTTTTATAAAAAAGTGAGATCAAATTTTGGTTCCGAAGTGAAACGCAGAATTATGCTTGGCACTTTTTGTTTATCAAGTGGGTATTATGATGCCTATTATAAAAAAGCATGTCTTGTTAGACGGCTCATTCAGAACGATTATCTGGAACTTTTTAAGAGTGTAGATATAATAGCCTCACCCGTGGCACCTACAACTGCATTTAAACTTGGTGAGAAAAAAGATGATCCGCTTAAAATGTATTTAAGTGATATTTTTACAATCCCAGCAAGCCTTTCAGGGCTTCCGGCAATGAGCCTTCCTTGCGGTTATGATGCTCAAGGTTTACCCATAGGCATGCAGTTTGTAGCACCTGCGTTTTGTGAGGACAAAATGCTAAAAATTGCCCATGCTTTTGAAAAAGATGGTGCCAAATGACAAGCACACAAAAAATCAGGGAATTTGAAGCAGTAATAGGTCTTGAAATACATGCTCAATTATCAACAGAAACTAAAATATTTTGCTCCTGTAGGGCAAGGCTCCAAAAAAAACAATCTGTTTCTGATGTGAAACCAAACATTAATACATGCCCAGTATGTACTGGGCAACCAGGTGCTCTGCCCGTAATTAATAAAAAGGTTATTGAATATGCCGTAAGAGCGGGACTTGCAACTGGCTGTAAAATAAGACAAGACAGTGTATTTGCCAGAAAAAACTATTTTTATCCAGATCTACCCAAGGGTTATCAGATAAGTCAGTATGATTTACCGATTTGCGAAAACGGGAAACTTGAAATAGAAATTAACGGCACAAAAAAAACAATAGGTATTCAAAGAATACACATCGAAGAGGATGCCGGAAAAAATATTCATATGGGAAGTTTTTCGCTTGTGAACTTAAATCGCGCAGGTGTTCCGCTTATTGAAATAGTAAGCAATCCTGATATAAACTCTCCAGAAGAGGCCGGGGCTTATATGCGCGCTTTGCACGCACTAGTTACGCATTTGGATGTTTGTGACGGAAACATGCAGGAAGGTAATTTTAGGTGTGATGCAAATATTAGTGTCAGACCCAAGGGCCAGGAAAAACTTGGCACTAGAGCCGAAATAAAGAACTTAAATTCATTTAAATTTATAGAGCGCGCTCTTCAGTATGAAATTGGCAGACAAATTGAGGTAATTAAGGCCGGGAAAAAAATAATTCAGGAAACAAGAAGCTTTGATTCTGCAAAAGGCGTTACCCTTTCAATGCGGTCAAAAGAGGAAGCCGAAGATTACCGCTATTTTCCCGACCCAGACTTAATGCCAATAATTATTGGGTCCGAATGGATTGAAAAAATACGCAAAACACTGCCGGAATTACCACAGGATAAGAGAAAAAGATTTATCACAGAATTTGCTCTTGGTGTGCAAGACGCCACAGAGCTTGTTACCTCAAGATCAGTGGCAGATTATTTTGAAAATTGTATAAATGAATTAATGCGGAAAAACAGGAAGCCCAAAAAAATTGCAAAAATTGTTTCTAACCTAATAAATGGTGAAGTTTTGCGTTTACTAAATGAGGAACACATAACGCTTGAAGAAAGCAAATTAACTCCCTCACACATAAGTGATCTTGTAATTGCAATTGATGAAAACATCCTTTCAAGCTCTGGGGCTAAGTTAATTCTGGATCTTGTTTGGAAAACGGGTTGTGGGGTTAATGAAGCAATTGATGAGCAGGGATTAAGGCAAGTCAATGATGAAGCCATGCTTGAATCGGCCATTAATGAGGTTATTAAGGAATTTGCACCGCAGTTTGAAGAGTATAGTGGGGGAAAAAGTAAAATATTAAGTTTTCTAATCGGGCAGGTGATGAAAAAAACCAAGGGTAAGGCAAACCCCGAAATGCTTGCAGATATGTTTAAGAAAAAATCAAAATAATTATTTTGTGAAGAGGGCCAGGTTATGTCGTTAAAAGATAAATTACAAGTAAATGCTATTAAAAAAAGCGAATCAGACAAGCCACAAAAACCAAAGAAAAGATTTAGGATTATAAAAAAAGTCTTTCTTCTGTTTTTTTCTCTTGTGTTTTTGGTGTTTGCAACTCTTGTAATTGCTCCCTTTGTAATTGATGTTGATAAATTTAGGCCTGAAATTGTAAAAATGGTTAATGAAAAAATTAAAGGCAAGCTTGAACTTGGTAAGTTTAAGTTGTCTCTTTGGGGGAGGATACTTGTTGAGGTCGGTGGTGTCAGACTTCTTGATGAAAAAAATACTGAAATACTGACCGTTAATGAGGCTGAATTTTATCTTCCTTTTTTACCAATTCTAAAGGGTGATCCTGTAATAAGTTTTAGAATGTTGAAACCTAATATTACAGTACTAAAAGAAAAAGATGGAAAACTTAACATTATGAGCATTGTGCCATCAACAAAGGTAGGTCAACTTGAGCAGAATAAAAAAAGCACAATTAAATATGCAGCAATAGGAAGTGCCATTACAAAAGAACCATCTGCGGGTTTTTTTGTAAAACATGCATACGCAAGTGAGCCTGCTGTAGAAAACGAAAAATTTCAGATTCCTGATCTTGTAAAAAAAGCACGTCTTGATATTGAGTTCCTTGATTCCATTATGAACTATAAAGATAAATCAAGTGGTCTAAGTTCAAAGTTAAACGAACTTAATTTAATAATTCGTGGTATTTCAATGGGGGGGCGGGCATCAATTGAGTTTTGGGCAAAGTTAAGTACTAAACTTGGTGAGAGTATTTCTGTTGCTGGTCCATTTAGAATTACGGGCAAAATTGATCCTAAATTTGATAACAGCGAGTTTGTCTCAACTAATCTTGCCTTAAGTGCTGACTTAACGAGCCTGAATATATCAGCAGGCGAAATGTTTAATAAAAAACCCGGAAAAACTGTAACCCTAGCGCTTGATGTGTTCATGACACCAAAAAATATTGACCTAAAAAAATTAAAGGTCATTTTTCACAAAGCGGTGCTAAATATTGCTGGAAAAATTAATAATCTTGATGCCACAAGTAATACCACTAGCCCTAAGCTCCAAACGGTAATGGATGTAGATATAAAATCCGATCCCATACCGCTAGGCGACTGGGCTGACATTGCACCAGTGGCAAAAGATTATGCCCCTGAGGGTAGTCTGGCCATCCTTGCAAAACTCACCGGCCCGATTGAAAAATTTGAATATCAGGCCCAAGTAATTATAAAGGATCTAAGTGCAAAATTACCAATGCTAAAAGCCAATCCTAAAATTCAAGGTGAAATACAAATCAAAACCAACAGGGCAGAAAAGGTATATTTTAATATTAAGGCCCCAGGTAATGACCTTAGTATTTCAGGAAAAGTCCTTTCGTTTTTTCCACCGGCTGCAAATTTTAGATTTAAATCCACAGGAATGGATATTGATAAACTTTTTGATTTTAAAAACCCTGCCAAAGTTGCCCAAGCAAGCACAGCTTTAGAAAACATTGTAAAAACCATTTCAAAACTTGAACTAATTCAAAATGCGGCCCAAGCGGCAGATAAGAAAACTGAAAATTACGACACGCTTTTAGATCCAATCCGTAATAATCAATCCTTAAAGGATCTATTATTTTTAGGCAACGTTAGTATTAATTATCTTAAAATAATGGATATAATGGTAAAAAATATTTATTTTGATACCGCCATAAAAAACTTAGCTTTGACCTTAAAAGGTTTAAGATTCAGAGTGTTTGAAGGTATTATAAATGCCGATTCACAAATTAACATTAAGCCCAAGCTTCCTCAATATGCGTTCAAGCTAAAAGTTAGTGATCTGGATTTAAAACAGGCTATTAAATCACAACTTGAGCTTTTTAAAAACACACTTCATGGAAAAGCAAATATTCAGGCAGAAGGAAGAGGCGAAAGCTTTAATCCTGATGTAGCAATTTCAAAAATTAACGTAAAAGGGAAAATGGATATTAAAGATGCTAATTTTGTTACAATTGATGTTAGTAAAATGGCAATTGAGGCTTTGAATAATGCAGTTGAGCGTGCCACAAAAAACATTCCTGGCATTCAAAAGAAAAGCTTTAATAAATTGCCGGCCAAAGAGGCCGCATACGAGAGGATATACACGGATTTTTCTTTATCAGAATCGGTTTTTAATGCCCCAAATTTTACTGCAAAGGCAAAACCAGGAAAGTCCTTGGATTTATCAGGGTTTGTTAGACTAAATATTAGTTCAAAGGACATTTCTGCTAAATTTGAAGTTATTGACAGGTATAATTTATCGGGGGCAAAAGACTTATCTGTTTCAATTGCCGGGAGTGATGTTAAAAACATTCTTGCCCAAAGCGGTAAGTCTGTGTCTTTTCCTGTTACGGTGGGCTGTAAAATTACAGCGCCATGTTATTCATATACAGAAGCCGTGGAACACTTGGCTAAAGTTGCAGCTTCTAACGTTGGAAGCGCCGCGCGCAATAAAATTAATAAACAAGTTCAAGATAAGGTGATAAAAAAGGTAGAGAAGGCAACAGAAAAGGCGCCGCCGAAAGTAAAAAAGGCAATTACGGATTTGCGTAAAAAGTTTGGTTTTTAGTAATATTGGATTTAATAAATAAAGAAAGGAACAAAAAATGAGTGTCAGAGGGGTTGTTATTTTAGGAGTTATTTTAGGATTGGGTTTTGGATTAACGTCGTGTTCAACGGATAAAACAAAATTAAAATCAAAAGAGGTTGCCGCAAAGTATTGGCAGGATAAGGCTTACCCAGGTAAATCGTTTGATGTCCAGGTTGTCGAGGCCGAAAAAGCTGATGGTGGAATGTACAGGGTAAAAGGTATTGT
>CAZQUK010000005.1:0-25705 GCA_964596435.1 uncultured Oligoflexia bacterium | reverse complement strand
AACATACTTATTAAGCACATTGCTAGAGATGATGCACCAACAGCAAACGTACCTGTAATATAGCCATACACACCTTTTAATTTTATTTTTTGTCTTCCAAGAACCTCCCTACCCGCCAGAAGCACCATAATGAGCGCCATTAATAAAACAAGATACAAACCTCCGTTTTCAAATATCCATTTTAATATCAAACCAATAGCAAAAAGCTGCAACACTGTCCGGAACCCGGATATCAGCAGTTTTTTTCCTACATATTTACAGTCCAGTATCCAAAAAAGACACGATACAAATATAAAAACTGATGCTGTAATAATTAGGCCCTTATATTGCATTTCAATCATGAATATTCGCCTCAAAAAGCAAGCCGTCTTTTAATGTAAAAAAATTATCTGCAACTCTCTTGGATTGCTCCATATTGTGACTTACCCATAGAACCGCAGCCCCATTTGTTTTTACATATTTTTTTACAAATTCTTCAAAGGCAAGCGTGGATTTCATGTCTAAATTAGCAGTAGGTTCATCTAATAATAAAATAGTTGGAAAATTTGTAAGTGATCTTAAAAGTGCCAATCTTTGTTTTTCACCACTTGAAAGCCTTCGAATATCCTCATTAAAAATATTTTCACGAAGATTTAACTCCCTAAGTGCAGGTGTGATTGCAGTTTGTGTAATATTTAAAAAGCTATCACTTACCTTCTCACCCCACCACGCAGATTCGGAAGGGACGTAGGCCACTTTTGTTCTCCAAATGTGGGGCGCATATTCCAAAAAAGACTTTCCGTTAAAAAACAAATCACCAGTGTGCTTATCAAGATCTGCAATTGATCTTAAAAACATTGTTTTACCAGCGCCTGAGTCCCCATTAATTGAAGTTATTGAAAATTTTTTAATTTTAAAACTTATAGGCCCTAAAAACAATCTTTTTAGTTCATAAATTTCAAAAAGTGAGTCAGACATTATTTAATTATAAAAGCATTATTCCTGCGGGTCTTCTTCTTTTTCATCAGATTCGGGGGGTTTTGAAATCTGATTAATTGTTGAAAAAATCTGAAAAACATCCATCCTGTTAGCTTCAAAACTCCAAAATTCTCTGATTTGTCTCCAGAACCAGAAATCCACAGCCCCCCAGAGATTACGATTGGGTGGCTTACCATAACGAAGTAAATACATAAAAATAGCCTGAAGTTCAAATTCTGATTTAAAAGATGTAAAGTCTTCTAAAAATTCAGAATATATTTCAAAAGCCACATTAGCCTCATTAAGCGTTATTGTATCTGACTCATCGAGATCATACCTGCTGTAAAGAGCCTCCACATACTGAAACATAGCTGTAATAATTGAAATATCACCTGATTCAACAGGTTCTTTATCATTAAAACCGTGCATCCACCTACCGGTTGCTTCAAGTTTTTCCTGAAAAGCGTCAGCCCTACCAGAGTTAACAACGTCCTCATAATAATTCATCATTGTTGGAAGATTGCGCAGGTAGGTTCTATATTTGTTCTTAAAATTTTTTCTAAAACATATTGGATCAAGAAGATCTTTATCGAAAACATCAAGTTTGCCTATAGAACACTTTTTTGCAATTTCCTGATGCATACGCCTACCAAAAATCTGACTGGATATTAAAAATATTACAAACTGTGTTCCTTCATCCAAATTTACAAATGCATCTCCATTTGAAGCAAAAGTAAACAACGTTGTTTCATAATAACGTTGCAGCCATTGATTAATTTTTCTTGGATCAAGTATTTTAATTTCTCTTAAGAGCGTTTCAATATCAGCGAAAAAGGTTCTGAATGATTCCCTTGAAACACCTACTTCATAGATGTTTTTTAAATCTTTGCTGTCTGCGTAACCCGGAAGCAATAAGTGTAGGACTTGCCTGATCCAGTTGACTTGAATTAAATCAAAAAAAGAATGTTTTCTGTTGTCACGAAGAGGGATAAAACCCATTTCAAGATCATTTCCAAAATAAAACTGAGGAAACTTATTTATTACTTCTCTAATATCAAAGATGACGTCCTTTTGAAGTTCACTTAGCGCCTTAACGCCAAGAGCTTCATGCGGATCAATAGATAGTATTTCAATAGACGGAACACTAACGGTCTGCCAACCAGCGCCATCGCTAATTTTTTGAAAAGTACCCTTAAGATATTCAAACCCAATGTTCCATCTTCTTACGGTATTTTTTAGGTTACTAAGAGCTTGTAACGTTAACCCGGGGGCACTCCTGGCGCTTGGACCATCATCAACACCCCCAAGACCTCTTTGAATAAAACCTTTTAACAATGTCTTAATTGTTTTTTTGGAAATTGGTTTATATGTTTTAGGATCAATTTCATTTATTAACTGATAAAAAAAATCAAAATCAATAACTTGATTTTTGTGTGCACCTACAGAACGTTCCATAAGATCAATAAACTCAAACAGTGATTCTTTCGTCTGTTTTTGCCCGTTACCGTAGGACCAATTTGAATAGTTGGTGTATGTGTATTGCAGTCTTAATAGCAGGCCATACCACCTTGAACCATTTTGAAATAAACGAATCCAGTCCGCAGGGTGCATTACATTTTTATCTGGCCCAACAACAATCTGTTTGATTGAAGTTAGAAGAGGAAAAGAATTTAAAAAAGAATCAAACGTGTCTGTACCATAAAAATTTTGAATTTCTTTTAATAGTGTTGAAAAATCATCAACCGAATATTCGACCCTTACACGTTTAAAATAGTTACCAATATTTTCCCCTGCCACAACCAGTGCCTTTTGTGCATTTTCAAACTCGGAGGGATCAAACTTGTTCCAGTTATTTGATGTTAAAGGAAAATACTCATTCAGGTTAATCATCTGTGTTTTAAGTATTTGGATGAATTCCCTAATGGCTTTAATATCGCTATTGTGAAGTACTTTTATGTTTCCACCAAAAATGTTTTTTTTAAGCAACATAATTTCGTTAATTAACGAGTCTGGAAGTTCTGTGTTTTTCAAAAAGAATGTTTCTAAAAAATTTTTTAATTCACTTGTACGATAAGCGTCTTTATTTTTCCCCTTGGTTCGATCTTTAAAAACACGAATTGATTTCAGTGCACAATTCCAAAAAGAAGCGATTTCTTTTTTGGAGGATTTACCATCAGCATATGATCCAAAAAAACCAGAGGCACCAGACAAGCATGAAAGATCTTCGTTTTGAGCCATTTCAATGGATTCTTCGGGCGGCGGTTCTTCGTTTACACCCAAAAAACATCCAGAAGTAATAATGACACTAAAAAATAAAATCGCGCCGAGGGTAAAAACATTAGTAGATTGCCTTTCTTTTCGTGTAAGGAGGTTAAAAAACATAGCTTACCCCCCCATAAAAAAGATCGTTTGCTCTATACTTTGAAAAAAAATTATCAGATTTTGGATCTGAGTTACTACCAAGGAAATCAGCGCCAACACTAATTAACCATGAAGGTGTTGGAGAAAATTGTAATTCACTTAAAAGTGCGCCACCATCAGTACCGGCATCGTATAAAAGCTTTGATTGTATTTGAACTTTCCGGCCCCAGCTCCATGGAAGTGGTGTACCAGCTTTCACACTTAAAATATCCTGACTAATGTACCTTGGTTCAGACAGTCCTGATACCTGATCTGTACTTGGCCCAACAGATTTTTCATCTCCACCCCATTTACGCAAATATCCAAACCCCATTCGGGTTCCGGTTTGAACGGTCCCCCAAAAAGCGAAGTCCACCGCTGTGCTAACCGCAAGGGAGGGGGTAAAATGAACACCAGAAAGAGCAGGATCCATATAATATGGGATTGGCTTTTCACCTAAAAGAGAAATCCAACTTTGAACCATTTTTTCTCTATAGCCGCCCTCAACCGATATTAAATGGTGGTACCCGACATGAGGAACAATACGGACATCCGTTTCGAGGGTATCAATATTGAGGTACCCCTCATATCCAAGAGAAACCTGATTCATTGGTTTATACGAATAACCGCTGGCTGCCCAAAGTCCATCTTCTTTACCAACTGCGGTTCTAATTCCACCTCCTGGTTTAAGAGCAAGCTCACTAAGTGGCGGCATATCAACAATGTAATTTATTCTGGTCTGTCTGTTAAAAAGTAAAATTGTACTGCCTGGTTCATGAAACCACGGCGACATAGAAGTAAAAGTTCCATTATTCAGCTCATATGGAGCACCAGTTTCAGGTATAGAAACAGGACTTGCATACGCTAGAACTTCAGCAACGTCACCTTTGAAGCGAAAAAACCAGCCAGTAAGTCCCTGTTCTCGAGGATGTAGATAATTCCACCTGAAGCGTGGTTGCCAAATACCAAGGTTCCAGTATTCATCAATTGCACTCCACGGTTCCTTTTTCCTACCCAAAAACATCGCAGCGCCTTTTTTGCGCTCAGATTCATCTTTTTTACCTGAAGGTTTATAAAGGAAAACTCCGGTATATGCCTCGGGCACCATTACGTAATAATAATTCTTTTTATTTAAACTATATAAGCCACCAAGGTTTAATTTGTTTTCGAATCTTCCAGGACTCCAGTCAATTTTCATTTCACCCGAAACAGCTTCAATGGTGGAATTTTGGCCATAACTTAAAAGGCCCATATAATTTGAGTCTTCAACACCAAAGGAGCCGCTAAAATCAAGTGAACTGGATAGAGCGTTACGACAAAACAACGATAAAAAACCAAAAGCAATGAAACAAATGGTACTCGTACTGATGCGCATAAATATATTGTTTTTTTTCACGTTATTGTGAGTACTTTGCAAGCAAAATCTCCTTGATTGAAGTAACATTTATGCATTGCCACAAATAAAAACCTGGACAAGGTATACGTCTTTTTGCGATGTGTTGCAATAGTTTTCTTTTTTTGTCTGGTATTGCTTTGAGATCTAATATATTTCTAATAATATTAAGCACTTAACAAGAACCTTTCTTGCTAAAAAAAATGCTATCTATACTGAAAAATACACAAAAAATAGACAATTTAATCGATTCTGACATATCCAGCGCCAAAGAGCAAATAAAATGCCAAAATCTAAAAAAACAATATATATTTTTTTTCTTTAATTACGTTAAGTTATAGATATCTTGCCTGTTCGTTTCGATATAAATGCACTATAGATATAGGTTTTTGTAAAGATCAGTTCGCGTTTCTGAGTATAACACTACACAAAAACAACTCAACACTAAGTTTCAAACACTGCGACGTTGGTATTATGTGAAAGCTTAGAAGTCTTAATATCAGGCCTTTTGATGCCTTGTCTTAAACTTTACTTTCTTCTCTTCAGATCTTTTTGATTTACCTTCAAAATAGCTTTTTTTGAATTCAGGATCTTCTAAAAGTTTTTTCTTCAATTTACTTCTGTAACAGTCTTTAAGAGTTTTTCTTGATAAATTGGCTTTTTTTTGAACTTTTGCTTTACTTACTGTTGCTTTCTGGCCGGCTTCCGTCATTTTTCTCTCCAATAATAAATTGTTACAGCCTAAATCTATCAAAATACAAATAAAATCAAGGGGCCTTTTTTAAAATTGATACATTAAAGGCCCCTTTTATAAAATTACTCAATCGCTTCGATAATATTTTCAAGCTGACCATCACCCCTAACGTAATGCACGGCTGTATCGTCAACCAGAGTGAGGGGAGATTCCACACGCCATCTGAATATTAACTGGAGAGCCGCAATAGGCTCCCCGGCTGTACCCACATTGGTAGGTCTATCTACCGTAGCGACAGCATGAAGCTTCCAACCTAAAGCAACATCTACATTTTTTGGCAATATAGTTGTGTGAGTGAGAAACTTACCCTTTCCCCCAAGATTTCCGCCAGGAGTAAAAAGAACCATGTATTTAAAATCAACGACCTTCACTTTGAAATAATTTTCGTACCAAATATGATACGTTTTCACCCTTGGTTTTTCCCATTCACCAAGTTGCTGCCAGCTCGTAATACCCTCTGGCACAACACTAACGGAATCGGTTTCGTAATCTGCAACAGCTTTATTTGATGACACGACCTGCCATGCTTCTTTCCCAAGTCGAATCAAATTATCAATTGTGTTCCAAATACCCGCGCTCCCACTAGATGGGTTGTTGGGGTCATAATAGTCAGGATCGTCATCCCAATCAGGCTCATCAAAATCAGGATCGTTATTAAGCCTAAAAGGATTATTACTAGAACGCCTTGCTGCAAAAAGTTCTTTTAGCTCTTCCGTTCTATTTTCAACGACTGTATCTTCAACTTCTTCAATATGCATTTGAGCAATTTTGTAATACCCTTCTAGTTTTTTTGGAATTTTGAATTGCCCTGCACTCGACGTTGCACTTAGTCCGAACGTTAATACTAATACGGCAAAAAGGTAAAAACACCTAGCCATCTCACCATTTTTCCGACTTCCAGAAAATCGGTTTTCTATAACCATCCTTATTGTCATTTTATTTCCCCCCCGTGGATTCTTATAAGAAAAATTATAAAGAAACACAAGCCACGCATGGTCGAATTTATAAAAAAACGAATAATAAATATAAAAAAATTATACGCAACAGGGCGTAAACGCACCGCACACCATAAACTTTTTACAAGCTTTTTTAAAAAACACTTAAAAAAAGCTGAAAATTACATAAAATCAGTCACACTAAAACATATATTGATTCATCGGGAGAAAAGTAAAAAATGGAATGCCAACAAAAAAAGAATATCAAAAACTGTAACTGCACTTATTCACCATGCCCTAGAAAGGGTATTTGCTGTGAGTGCATTGAGTACCATTTAAAAATGAAACAATTGCCAGCGTGCTGCTTTCCAGAAAATGTAGAAAAAACTTTCGATAGAAGTTTTAAAACTTTTGTAAAAGCCTGGAAACTATAATTCTAAAAAGGCTAAGCATAATGGGCATAGATATATTTCCAGACCCTGACCTTGCCACACCCGAAGGGTTAGTCGCAGTTGGTGGGGATTTTGAAGTTGAAACATTAATTAACGCTTATAAAAAAGGAATATTTCCGTGGCCCATGGGGGATTTTGAACTTTGCTGGTTTTCGCCAGATCCAAGAGGTATTTTGGAATTTTCCGACCTTCACGTTCCAAAAAGCCTACAAAGAGCTAAGAAAAAGCTGGCACTTAGCTTTACTTTCAACAAAGCATTTAAAAAGGTTATTACAGCGTGTGCAAAAACAGCGCGTCCCGGACAACATGGGACATGGATCACACCTAAAATGATAAATGCGTATATAAAACTTAATGCACAAGGGCTGGCTCATTCTGTAGAGGCCTGGGAAAATAATATACTTGTTGCCGGACTTTACGGGGTTGGGGTTAATGGAATATTTTCTGGCGAAAGCATGTTTTACATTAAAGCTAATGCATCAAAACTTATAATATTACATCTTGTTGAACATCTTAAAAAGCAGGGTTTAACCTGGATGGATATACAAATGCTGACCCCTCATCTTGAGGCAATGGGTGCCAAAAATATTTCAAGAAAAGTATTTCTTAGTAAACTGGCTCAGATACGGTCTTTTTGCGTGCCTTTGAATCATCCGGTTTTTTAGTATTGGGTGTAATTGTAAAATCTGGTTTATCGTCTTTCATATTTACAACCACACAGCCCCCGTTAATCAGGCGCCCGAAAAGAAGTTCCTCTGATAGTCGCTTTTTAATAACATCGTGGATTAACCTGTACATTGGGCGAGCACCCATTTTTTTGTCATACCCCTTCAGGGCAAGCCATTTTCTGACCTCTTCAGTGAACTCAATTTCGACATTTTTCAAGATAAGCTGAGATTCAAGCTCCACGATCTGCTTATTAACAACTTGTTTTACTGCTTCTTCGCTTAATGAATGAAAATATATAACACCATCAAGACGGTTTCTGAATTCCGGAGAAAATTCTCTTTCAACAGCTGTTTGGGCAGAGCTTTGTGAATGTTCAGTATCGCTCATCCCTATTGGCCTTCGTTCCATCTCCCTTGATCCAACATTTGAGGTCATAATTATAATAATGTTTCTAAAATCAACTTTGCGGCCATTGTGATCGGTCAAGGTGCCGTAATCCATAATTTGAAGCAAAATATTCCAGATATCAGAATGTGCCTTTTCGATTTCATCCAAAAGCAAAACAGCATGTGGATGTTTCAGCACCTGGTCAGAAAGCAGACCTTCCTGTTCAAAACCAACATATCCAGGAGGTGCTCCGATTAATCTTGAAACTGTGTGTCTTTCTCCATACTCGCTCATATCAAAGCGCAAAAACTTAATACCAAGAGCATGTGACAGTTGTATTGCCAGTTCCGTTTTTCCAACGCCGGTTGGCCCTGAAAACAAAAAAGACCCAACAGGATGTTCCCCGCTTCTTAGCCCGGATCTGGACATTCTAATCGCTGTTGTAAGTGCATCGATTGCATGATCCTGCCCAAAAATTGTAAGCTTCAAATCACGATCAATATACTTAAGACGTGTTTTTTGTGAACTGCTAACACTTTTTGATGGAACCCTGGCCATGGTTGCAACAACCTCTTCAACGTCTTCAATACTTAGCTCATATGCTGCGCCTGTCTTTTCTGGATATTTTAGCCTCATCCTGGCTCCGGCCTCGTCTATAACGTCAATGGCATTATCGGGCAAAAACCGCTCACTAAGATGTTTGTGTGAAAGTTCAACAGAAGTCTTTATCACTTCCGGTTTATATTCAACATTATGAAAATCCTCATAATGGACCTTCAGGCCCTCTAAAATTTTAATTGCCTGCTCCTCAGTGGGTTCATCAACGTCAATTTTCTGGAACCTTCGGGATAAGGCATGATCTTTTTCAAAAACACTTCTGTATTCCCTATAGGTGGTTGAACCCATGCACTGCACGTTTCCTCTGACAAGAAACGGTTTAAGCAAATTAGCAGCATCAAGAGAGCCACCGCTTACAGTACCCGCCCCCACAATTGTATGAATTTCATCAATTAGAAGAATCGGCCTGACACCTTTTTCGCTTAATTTCTGGAGCGTTTTTAATACTTTTTTTAACCTATCTTCAAAGTCACCTCTGAATTTTGTGCCTGCAATTAATGACCCCATATCGAGCGCATAAATTTCAACATTATTTAATATTTCAGGAACCTCTTTTTTAATAACCTTAAGGGCCAGACCTTCTGCAAGTGCCGTTTTCCCAACCCCGGCCTCCCCCACCAACAAAGGATGATTTTTTTGTCTTCTGCAAAGCACCTGGATAATTCTCTCAAGCTCTTTTTCCCTGCCAATAAGCGGGTCAATTTTGCCTTCGCGCGCAAGTTTATTTAAATTGGTCGTAAAAAGCTCTAAAGCGTCGGGCCTTTTTGATTTGAAGTTTTCGGATTTGCTGGCATTTTCTTCGTGTTCACTTGCGGCTTCTCTATTATCAGAAACTTTCTGCTCCCCGTGACTTAAATAATTAATAACATCGAGTCTGTTTATGTTTTGCTTTTTTAAGATACTAAGTGCAGGAGAATCTTTTGCCTGAAAGAGGGCCACAAAAAGATCTTCTGGTTGAATTTCGTCTTTTCCAGATGATTGAACCTGAAAAATTGCACGTTGAACCAAACGTTGAACGTTTAGCGTGGCCACAGGGTGTTCAAAAGCAGTAGTAAAAGCAGATTCTGATTCATCCCCTTCAACCTTATTTGCCGGTGGAACCTGTTTTAGAAATGTATCAAGTTCATTACTTATACGTTTAAAGTCACCACCACAGGCTTTAATAATGTCAATTATGTCGTCCTCTTCTAATAAACTCCAAAGAACATGCTCCAGGGTGAAATACTCCTGCTGATGTTCAACGGCATATTTTACGGCCCTATTAAGTACTGCCTCTGCTCTTTTTCCAACCATAAGCTCACCTCACAAAGTTTAGAAACCAATAAAATCAAACATCTTCACGCTTATTCAAAGGCTCAATAGAACACCGTAAAGGGAAACCATGAGCTTTTGCGTGCCTCATAACCTGATCAGCCTTGGTCTCTGCAATTTCAAAAGAATAAATTCCAGCAACGGCACTACCTTTATGATGGACACTTAACATCAAATGTACAGCCTCCTGCTTGTTCTTATGAAAAAATTTCATAAGAACCTCAATTACAAAATCCATTGTGGTGTAATCATCATTATGAAGAATCACAGCGTAAGGCGAAGGCTCATCTGTTTTTTCTTCAACAATTACCTCGGTGTCTCCATTAGGTGATCCGGTATTTTTGTCATCATCAGAGTCTGATTCAAAACGCCAAGGAAGGGCACTTAAACTAACAAACAAGGGTTTAGCAAAACTAAAATTCTTTGAATAATCAATAAGATCCGAAAAATAACTAAACATATACATCAATAAGTTAACATACATTGCAAATTTTCAGAAACCAAGAAATTTTGAAGGATTTTGCTTTGCGTAAAATGGGCATTATTAAAGAACATTTTATGACGCTTAAGACTTGATAAAATTAATCACTTATCGCATTGTACTGGCCACAATGTCACAAGATACACTCGGAATGAAACCTTTTTCTCTAGTGGTTCAACTTGAGCTAACCAGGTTTGAACGCGCCTTGGCCGTTAGTGCTAGTATTGCAAACAGCGGGGCATTGTTAACAACATCAGAACTAGCAAGGTTAAATAAAATACTTCTTGGCAACAACACGGATAGCAACGAGAGCCTTTGGCGAAAAGAGGCTGTAAACGTAAAACTTCCCTCAGGTAAACTTGAGCGTCTGGAGCTTATTGAGGACCCCATTCTAGCCACAAGAGACAAAGTTCACCAAGCCACAGAACAGGCAGAAAACGGCGATGCAATTGGTGCCGTGGTTAACCTTTATGTAGGAATGATCAAGGCACACGCATTTCTTGATGGAAACAGACGAACAGCAATTCTTGCAATCCATTATTTCCTTTTCAAATACGGTTTTTCAGTTTCTGCCCACGATTTACTGGCAATGAAACTTGGAGATGTAAGGGACCCGCAGGAAGTTGAATCATTAAAATCTAACCTCATAAATCTGATAAAAAAGAACTAAAAGCTAAAATCATAATGCAGCGCGCTACCAATTATCTTTATGTATTAAAAAGCCTATTTTTAGGCGTGTTTTATTTAAAGTGTGTCTTTTTTGATCCATTACCAAGGTGATTTCAATATTATACATTTATTACAAATTGGTGCTGAAAATATTTGGAACGTATGAGGACAAGCCACAAGAAGTGCCAGCATGCCAAACGAACAATGAACCGAAGGAGAACGTAAGTTATGTTAAAAAAAACTTTGCTATCTACATTGTCTTTTGTTTTTCTTATCGCTTTTGTAAATTCAACCACAGTTTTTTCAAAAGAAGACTTTGACCGACTTGATGGTCATGGCGCATCAAAAAAACGTGTTGACGTTATTGAGTGGGAAGATAACCTTGAAATTCATGTTTATCCAGGTGGCTCACTTGCTGGTCTTGCACTTAAAATTGATAGAACAAAAAAACAACCCGTTATGGTAATCGGTTACCGTTTTACAAATAAACCAACCGAACAGTTAATAAGGAGAAATATTCTTTCTATACCGATACAAGATGATTTTCGCGTTTATCAAGTAATCACAGAAAAGGAATTTGATAAAATAATTATAAGTAATTCAAATTTGAATGAACCAAACATTGCCCACTATCAAATTGATCCCCCACCCACAAGACTATATCCAAAAGATCCAAACGAAAAGCCTGAAAGAAGTGTAGCATCAGAAAAGAAAGGTGTGTTTAAACCGGCAGTTCACCAGGTTTATGAACAAGTAGAACCAAAAGCTTTCAGTTATTCCGCCGATGATGATGGGGCCCCAAAAAAGAGTGTGGAGTTCAAATCACACGACCCTTCTCAACCTGAAAGATTTATAGACGACAATGGAGCTATAAAGCCACATTCTTGGTAAGCTATGAGTCAGGCCGCATTATTTCTATAAGAAACCCTTGATGCAATAACGGGTTTTAAAAACTCAGGGTTTATAAAATAAATTGTGCTGCCCGCGGTTTTATCTGGTGATATGCTTCCAATTACAAGGTTATCACCTCTTGCAACGCCAAAAATGCTTTGCCTTATCTGCTCGGGTCTTACACTAAATTCCTGCAGTGGCTCTAGTCCGTCAACAACCCAGGCCGTTGTATCTTTTTTGGGACCCGGACGGCTAATTGCTACAAAAACAGAACCTCTTTCACCCTCAACTCCAAGAAGCGCCTTAATATCACAAAGTCTAAAATCACCCTGCGGCGTTTGTACGTATCCACCAACGGAAGTATAAGCAGCAAGCCTTCCGACTGCACGAACATGTCTAAGCTCAACGGCATAGCGCCTACCCCTGACTCTGAAAATAACGTATCTTTCGGTTTTATCGTTTTCCGATTCGTACGCGAACGCATCAGCATTATCTTTTTGATATTTTTCAAAAAGCGGATAGAGGTCCAGTATTGGCGCTCTTTCTTTACTGTTCACATGAGTAATTCCAATTAATCCTTTGCGATTTGGTCCTGCAAATTCCACATTTTTTGTGAAATAGCGATTTGGTCCTGTTACTTTTTCCACTTCAAGCACGCCAGAAAGTTCATTAAAGCGCACAAGCACACCCTGCTTAAAATGTGTATCGGCAACCCATCTTCCAGGAAGACCAAGAAGTTTTTCAATTGGCACTGTTGCAACATTATCGCTAACCCTTTGAAAAACAAATTGGACGTCGCCTGCAGAAATTAAAAACTTCCTGCCGGAACAACTTAATTCATACGCGTGGTAAAAAGGCATATTCTGCAACATGCGCACCCTTCTAACAAAAGTACGATCCCTCGCAAGGTACCGCTCTTCAACACCAACGCCTGCCACGAAATCTGTACTATCAGGAATTTCGGTTTCTGAAAATTCAGGTTTGTTTATATATTCATCCGAAAAATCCTGCCTGCACTCTAGCCACAAAACACCACCAATATTTCTAAGCGACAAACAAATAACTGGTCCATTTTGTAAATCAGAAGCGTCAATAACACAGCCCTTAAGATCCTCTCGGTTTTCTTTCATCCAACTTAGAAGCTGGCTTATTACCGGCTGGAAATAGCCTTCTTCAAGTTCCGCTTCTGGAGTGTCGGTTTTGAAGTTTAATCCCAGCTTTTTTTCCTGCTCCCTGCAAAACTCAGAAAATGAAATTGATGTTTCGGTTTCATCAATTTTTTCAGATTCATCCAGAGCCATGGACCGTAAAGACCCCTCAACCTGAATTTGTTTTGAGAGTTTGCCTACTGATTTTAAATAATGCTCTGAAGCACTTTTTTGCCAGGTTTTTTGTTTTAAAGAAGACTCAGTCAATTTTTCGAGTGCTTGCCAATATTGATCCTTAACCGCATTTACCCCTTTGGCTTCACCAAGCATTATGGAACTGCCTTTTATTTTTTTGTCGTAAACGCCATCCATTCCGGCAAGGACAAATGAAGTTTCATTCTTCAAAAACTCTAAAACCTGAACCACAAGCTCCTTGCTTTTTTCCTGGCAATCTTCAGGTTTTTTGTTTCCGACAACCACATTAAAAAAAGCTGTTTGCAATGAAGTAAAACATGTTTTAATTAGCACATCTGCTTTTTCAGAAAATTCATCATCCTGTTTTTTTTCGGTGGCCTCACAAAGAAATCTGCAGGTTGTTGCAACCAAACTGAAGGTGTTAGTACCTAGCTCCCTTAAATCTTCCTCAAATTCCTTGCAAACTCTTGCCAGTCCAGCGGCACTTTTTTGGTTTAATGAAACTGAAGCTGCAGTTTCGAATTTTGCAGCAAGCTTTCTGATAAGTGAATGTTTGTTTATGCTTCCTTGCATATAAGGTCCTTCTTTCATTAATCTATTCGGGTAAAAGTGACTAAAGTTTTAACAAGATCCAGAAAAAATGCATAAATATTTGATACGCAGTGCGCAAAACATGGGATCCACATTATTTTACACAAAATATGTCAAAACTCTGTCGATCTTGGTACGTTATGTTATATTCATAAAGAAAATAATGAGTGATTACAAAAATCCAAGAAAATATTTATCTGCCATTTTATTTTTTATTTCGCTTTTTTTATTGCGACACCAGATTGTTCTGGATCTTGACATATCTTACACGCAGGCCATAACCCTAAACGTATATCTGGGATGGATTTATGACATCCTGGCTGTATTAATTGTAGTTGCACTTGCCAAACTGCTTTATGGAACGCTTTGGGTCTCTAAACATATAACCCTTACAATATTTTTTGTTTTCGCGTGGCTCGCAGCATTAACAAATGTTTTGTATTCTCGTTTTTTTCAGACACTTTGTGACTGGTGGATTGTAAAATTGCACACTCTGGATCTTTTTACAGTAAAGGAATCAGTTGCAGATCTGTCTTTTACAAAAACAATATTTGTAAGCTTGATATTTTTAACTTTTTCAGTTTATTTTTTATTTAAATACAAAAAAGAACTTAATTATCCTGGGAACACTACAAAATCCCTATTGCCACCACCTTCTGCAAAAAAAATTAGAATCAACAATATAATCAATGCCATATTAATTTTTGCGTTTGCTCTTACAATTAAGCAATGTCCCGTATGGTTTGGAATAATAAAAATTGGAGAAACGCACAGAGGAAGTGTTCTTGATACGCAGATTTTATTTCACTGGTGGAACGACATTATTAACAACAGCTCGCTTTACTCACAAAACCGAACCCAAAAAAATATTGAAGCCACATCTAAAAACCTTGATATTCTTGCAAAGTACCGCGATTTCAATAACCCACTAAGAGATGAAAAAGATTTTTACCAAAATATTGATACAAATTATCCTCTTTACACAAAAACCAATATTTCAAACAAGCAAACAAATGAGTTAAAAAGTATTTTAGGAATTGAACATATAAAAAAACCAAATGTGATAGTTCTTTTTTTAGAATCAACAAGGTATTTTGAATTAAACCATCCTAAAATTGGCCCCGTTGTTTTTCCAGAACTTAGAAAAATTTTAGATACAAAAGCATTGTTTTTTAAACAAGCCTATTCACCCAGTTATACTGCAGGACAAACAGTTAGAGGTAAGGTTTGTTCTCTTTGTTCAATACTACCTAACATTCCTGGTCCTGCAATTTACGTTACAAACTACAATATTAATATAAAATGTATTCAGGGTCTGCTTAAAGAAAACGGATACCAGACGGCATGGCTATACACCTTTGACATGAACCTGCACAACGAAGCCATTTTTGAAACTCTGCACGGCACGGATCAGCTTTTTGATGAATCTTATTATAGAAATCAGGGTGTAACAAAAAAAATTGGGCCGTGGGGGCTTGCCGATGAGCCTTATTTGCTAGAATCAGTGAATGTGCTTGAATCGTTATCCAAAAAAAATCAGCCATTCTTTGCACAAATGTTGACAATAAGTACACACCATCCATTTTCAGTTACACCAGAAGGGACTATTCCAGATAGCCTCATTGATGAAGTTGGTAAAGATAGTGAGTATCACGCATATTTAACTAACCTTAGGTATTTAGATAGATCGCTTGCCTCTTTTTTTAAGAGATTTTTTGAAAGCAGTCTTTCTGATAATACAGTAGTAATTTTAATGTCTGACCACAGTACATCTTTGGCGCCTTCAAAAGGCATGTATAACAAAAAGGAATGGTGGAAAAAAACAGAACTCGAATTCAGAATTGCTCTTGCCATTATTTCTAAAAACATTAAAAAGCCACAGGTTATTAATTACCCTGTTCATCAGTTGGATATTGCGCCAACAATAGCCACACTTACAGGAACAAATGGAAACGTAACGTGGCTTGGTAATAATTTATTATCGGGTCCAGGCAGTGTTTGGGTTTCACAAATATTTGGTGGAATTTCATATAGAACAAACGATAAGGCCTGTTATTCACAAAATAATAGTGGCCCGCATGTTTGTTTTAAATTAAGTGGAACTGAGGACCCGCTGTTTGACAGCAATTTAACTAAAATTGATGAAAACACGAGTGAAACTGAATTTTTCAACAAAGTACTACATTCAAACAGATTCATAATAAATCAGAATAAATATGGGATAAAAAAGGAATAATCCTATTATTTGGTAATATGATAAATTTCAAGCAACTGATTGGAGCTTCTTAAATATTCAGCAAGTATTGCTGTTACGTTCCTATAAATAATAAAACCAATATTTTTATCCGATTCCATTAATTCTAACAAATTCTTGCGCTCAATTGATAAAACTTTTGAGTTTCTTAGGGCAAACACATCAGCCGATCTAACATTATTTGTAAGAACGCCCATCTCGCCAACTACATCAAGTTTTTGAACATAATTAATTGTGTGATCTTTTTGTTTTATTTCAAGCTCCCCATCAAGAAGGATTAACATTTCAACTGCAGGCTGCCCCTGTACAAACACGTGTTTACTAACGTCTAATTCTTTTTCATGGCAAATATTAATAATTTTAGAAATTTGCGAATCAGTTAGTCCTTCAAATGCTTTAATTTCCGAAATAATTTTTTTTAATTCGTTTTTTTCCATTATTTAATTACCCCAACAATATTGTACATTAATATTATTGTAACTTAATTTAATTCTAAATCAAATAAGAACCGATTTTCAAAAATATCATACTTTTTTGGGTAGTTTTTACCCCACGCCAATTTATTGTATGTTTTTTTAAATTTATTTGTTAGGCCTTAAACAAACAGGAACTAAAGCTCAATGGCAAATGTTTTATTAATATATCCTATTAAATGGGAAGGTGTACCAGCTAAAACTGTACATGGTGACATTTATGAGGGCATTTCAATTATTTCTGCTGTCTTAAAAAAGCATTCACACAAGGTAAAACTTTTTGTTTTAGGTTGTAAAGACCTAGAAAATAATTGGCCCCTTTTACTTAGTACAATAAAAGATTTTGCGCCTGATGTTATAGGTTTTTCAGCCTTTGCCCCAACGTATACTTTTGCACAAAAGGCCTCTTTGGTAATCAGAAATAAATATCCTGATATTTTTCAAATTATTGGTGGCCCACATGCTTCACTAGCACCAGGCACAATTATAAAAGATGGTTTTGATGCCGTATGTATTGGTGAAGGTTGTTTCCCAATGTTGGCTCTAACCAAGCAAATTGATAAAGGAATATTTCCATCTAATATAAATAATTTATGGATAAAAAATAAAAACAATATTGAAAAAAACAATACTAGAGCTTTTATTGAAGATCTTGATTCTTTGCCATTTGCAGATCGCAATCTTTGGGACGAATGGTGCAACTATGACCGGCCATCACATTTAGTTGTCACACTTGGGCGTGGGTGCCCACACGGGTGTACATATTGTTCAAACCACGCACTCAAGCGGCTGTCATCTGGTAAATACACCAGGCTACGCAAGCCCGATCATATTATTGAAGAAATTAAACAATTTATTGAAAAATATCCAGACACTAAAAACGTATATTTGGAAGTTGAAACTATAACTGTTATTAAAGATTATGCCATTGATCTTTGTGCAAAATTAAAGAAACTTAATTCAACACTTTCTTCCCCACTGTCTTTTGGTTGCAATGTCAGGGTAACTCCAAATACAGATTGGGGTACTCTTTTTAAATCTTTTAAGGATGCAAATATTACTTGGATTGCCGTTGGACTTGAATCAGGAAGTGAAAAAATACGATTAGAAGTACTTAACAGAAGGTATTCCAACAATGATATAATCACCGCAGTAAATACTGCCAGAAACTTTGGAATTGGTACATACTTTTACAACCTAATTGGCCTTCCTGGAGAAACATACAAGGACTTTCTTGAGACAGCAAAAATGAATGCAATCTGCAAACCCATTGGAAGACAAAATTCTATTTTTTATCCCTATGAAGGCACTAAGCTTTATGAGTTGTGTAAAAAGCAAGGTCTACTTAATCAAAAACTTGATCCACTAAATGAACGTTTAACGGCCCAACTGGATTTACCAGAGTTTCCAAAAAAGAAAGTTCAGTACTGTTTTGACTATTTTGATTATCTGGTTTCAAAATACGAAAAAAATTATAGGAGAGCTTTTAGCGAATATCTTAAGAGCACAATTAAAAGACAAACATTTTTATATAAAAATGCAAAAAAAATAAAAAAACTGATTAAAAGTGGCCATCCATAAAAGAATGGCCACAAAAAACCATTAAAGAGTTTTGGAAAGAGTTAAAACAGCCTTAGGATCGTTTGATGCGTCGTTGTTGCCATTTCCAACTGCTGTTGCGCTTATATCGACAAGAACATCGTATATGCTTTTTGAAAGTCCTGCTTTAACATCAAAATAATTAATATTTTTTGTTTTTGCATCAAAATGAGAATAACCAATATTCGTTGATAATACTATTCCACTTGTAATAGGATAACCAGTTCCGATAGATGCATATCCGGCAACAGAACTTGTATTTCTCCAGTCAGGAGAAATTGCATAACTTATGTTCATATTCTCATATTTAAATTTTAGGGGGATTTCAATATTATTTAATGTTCTATTATTAAAATAGGTATAGTGAGAAACACCAAGATAAGCCTTAATATTATCGTTATCGTTAAATGAATGTGTGTAACCACCAAAAAAATCAACTTCAAGATGTTCCCTTGCGGTGGCGTAATTTAAGCTTGAGCCCCAAAAGCCCGCAGTAATGCCAAGTGGTGCATTCCAATCCATACCACCTTGTATTGCAGGATTTGAGTTTGTCTGACTTACACCTCTGAAAATATAGTCAGACGTGAAGGCCACTTTTCCTGATACATTATTTACATTCTGATTTGCCTGATAAATTACCGGCACAAATAAAAGCACTAGAACTAATAATATTTTTTTCATATTGATTTCTCCTATTTCTAACTATAATTCTAATCGTATTTTTAAATTTTCAAACAGAAATATTAATAAAAACAGATGGTTAACTGGGCAAAAAATGCCGGGCATTACTAATATTAAAAAAAAACTGAAACTAGCCCCATTTTCCATGAATATGTTCTGAAGCTAAATCAATAAAAACCTGATACTTACCGACACCCTTTACATTTGAAACTATATTTTCAATTAAATCACGCTGCCGTTTATTCCTTACAAATCCCCGAACGACAACAACATCATCACTTGCAGTAACTGTAATTTTCTGATCAATACGTTCATCAAAAAGCTTATTATCCGATACGATACCGGCCTTAACTTCACATTCTAGAGAACGGTTGTTAAGTCTTTTTTGTGATTCTGGAGTCTGTTTAAATTCCTCACGCTTAAGTGTGTTACAAATTATTTCACATGCAGTATCAAGCGTCATGTGATTCATATTAACAGTAAGATCATAAAGAGAAGGATCATTCCAATCCTTATCATATAAAAATTTCACCCATTGTTTTCTCTGATTATCAACTTTATGTATATATTCTAGTGCGGCATTTTTATCTAGGTCAAGTTCTCTCATCACTGTCTCTGCTCTTTGCCAGAGCGGTGCTTCGATTCTGATTTTTAAGACGTGATCAATTTCATTAAAAAAAAACTGCCCTGCATAACCATGGTAAATAATGTTATCCTCTTTTGCAGCTCTTAATAAAGCACACTGAACAAGTACCAAATAACGATTATGCTCTTTCGTGAAACGCTGCCATAAAGTCGGAGCTTTTTCAATTTCCCTTTTAAGGATTTCCTCATCAATATTGTAAATTTTGGAACTCTCAACAATAACTTCCCTACTTAAAAGGTTGTACCCAAGCACGCTTGATAGTCTATTAGCGAGAGCCACACCACCACTTTTTGCGCCTCTTGATATTGTTACAATACTCATAAAACCCTCCTTAGATTTTATAATGTTGAAAATATTATCTCAAACACAAGTTTTCAACTTCTTACAACTAAAGATGCATGAATTTGACGCCGCTGATAAAAAGCCTTAAAAACAAAAAATAAAATTATAACGGTGCCGATAATTCCACTCGAATAAAGCAAAACCTTACTTGCAGCGTTAAAATAAATATTTAGTGATGAATCAAACTCAACCATCTCAAGTTGTTGAAGATAAACTGGAATTGCAATAGCCCGGCTCAAAACGCAAAGCAAAATTATACAAGCTGTTGTAAGACGTATAATAACCTCCTTTACAACCTTCGTACCGTACACACCCAGGTGTATACCCATCAATGAACCAATATAGAGCAGTAAAACAAGTCGCAGATCAACCATACCTTGAAATCCATAATTCAAGGCGCCATAAGCACCCATAAACATGGCTAAAAATAATTCAGTTCCTGCAGCAACGCGCGCTGAAATACCAAACACGTAAATCATTGCTGGTACGCCAATAAATCCACCAACACCGATTGTTCCAGCAAGATAACCAGTAGCTAAACCGCATATTAAAATAACCCACAAAGAAACTGAAACATCAGCAACAGGAAAATGAATCATTGGTGAAAGTTTAAGTGTGTTTAGGAAATCAACTATTTTTCGTGAAGGCTGCGACGTTTCCGACTTTCTTGATCTTATGATATCCTTCAGCATAAGTAGCGAAATCACAGATAGAACAATAGCGAACACAAGGCTTATATACAGGTTAGCACCAGCCCCTTTTTCATCCCCTGCGTTTTTAAATAGAAATTTCATAACCAAAACTGCGATATTAATACCTATTGCGGCTGTAATAAGCATAAAGATTGCAAGTTTCTTATCAACATGTCCCATTTCTCCATGTTTTTTTGACCCTACCATAGCCTTACCAAACTTATGTGTGATATTTGATGCAACTGCAATTGGACCTGGAACACCAAGATTCATCAACCCTGGTGTCATAAAAAAAGCGCCACCACTACCAATAAACCCACTTAACACACCACCAATAAAACCAAGCGTAATGACCTGCAAAATTGAAGCAAAGTCAAGACTAATAAAATATTCTCCAAGTAAAAATTCCGGCATTATATTCCTCCTTCTTCCGATACGTTCTCATTCTTCATGATTTAGATTTACTCAAACTTAAGCAACCTAAGCAAAAAATGTGTAAAGTTCCCATAAATATAAGCAAAACAAGGTACAATACCAAAAAGTATTGCGACACAAAGCACCCTATGTGCGGTTCCATCGTGACTAAAAAAAGTCAGAATTTCTATTTGATGAGTAAAAACCCAAGTTAGCGTCGATGCAACAATCGCTCCAAAAAGAATAAGTTTCAACCAATGTTTTGGACCAAACAGATATTGAGTAGCAAGCTCATCATTTCCAAGAACTGGCACTCGCATATTCTCAGAAAGATAATTTATAAGTTCACGCTGCAGTCGTGTGCGAGCACTTTCTTTTTTTGAAAGGAAAAGATTGCCGACAACAATCAAGCTATATGGAACTGTTTTATCCAGACTTTTTAACAATTCCTCACGTCCACCAACGATATGATGATACCCACCAGCACGACCAGCTGAAATTAGCAGATCAACAGTTTCCTTTAGATTTTTATCATCTGGCTCACTTGTTACGTCAGGAACATCATCAAGAATACCGCCATTATCTTCATTTTCTTGTGCATCAAAATTCATAGCTGCAGATAAATTTGATTTTTCAGAATCATTACTTGTTACTAAAATATTACTACCATCCAATTTAATCAGCTCAACTGCAGCATTCCATTTGGTGGCAATCTCTATAATTTGAGTCAGATCTGAACTTTTAGGATCATATCGTTCCTGTATCCAAAGAAGATTAGTGGAAGCCATGGTACAGATAGTCTTTTCAACCCCTTCAATTTTTGAAAGAACATCTGGTATTATTTTGGCCTCTTGCCTACGTCTGGGTAAATATGTAACTGAAACTGTACCTTGCTCAGCTCTCACTTTCACATCGATATGCCTGGTTCTATTGTCGGCACCCAAGGCCAAACGACAAATTGATGACAAATGTAAATTTTTTATTGCCTTATGTATAACTGGTGTAACTTGAAACTCTGGAAGTCCCACCAAAGAAACAAGAGCCGAAGCAGCATTATTTATTCCTATGCTCGATAAATTAATCACAACATCATAATTTTCAGGATCTTCCCAGCTAACATTGTATAAAGTTCGCACCCAGCGATGACGATCTTCATCCACTTGTGCATTATACTTCACTGCCTTTTCCCGACTCACACCAAATCTTTGCATTGTTAATTTGACCCGCATCTCAGGGTCCATAATGACCCGTATCCGCATAATATTGGTAATATCAAGAAGCTCCAAATATCCGGTTCTTCCGTGGTAAACGAGCCCAGCATGCTTAAGTGCACGTTCACACAGTGTGGCCTTAACAAATGCCTTAAACCGCTCTTTCTCAATAGCTAAGTGCTCATTCAACGGACGCCTCTTAACAACATTCATTTCCAGTTTTCCAACCTGGATTCCTTTTTTTGTTGCCAAGTCACACAAACTTTCGCGAGATAAGCATTCAAAACCCAAATTAGCAGCAAGCTTTTCGGCAAATTGTTTTCCTCCGCCAAAAGTTCCTCTTGAAATACAAATAATCTGCATAATTTTTACCTTTCTATTAAAAATTATTTACCCTTTTCAAACTCCACTGGCGTTGACACACATGGAAGATGAACAGAAAAGGTTGTGCCAACACCAACCTTGCTCATAACTTCAATGCTTCCACCGTGTTTGCTAATAATGCCTTTTGAAACAGCCAAGCCCAGCCCAGTGCCCTTACCAGTTGGTTTTGTTGTAAAAAATGGATCAAAAATAGATTGTAACAGATGATCAGGAATACCTGCCCCAGTATCAGTTATATGTATTGAAACAAACCTTGTGTCTTCAAGTTCCGCGGCCCTTATAAATAAGTGGCCACCTCTTGGCATTGTATCAATTGCGTTAATAATAAGATTTAAAAAAACTTGTCCTAAAAGATTACGATCACCAAATATGGGAGATAGATTGTCAGGAATATCAAGATGAAGTTTGATCATACTAATTTTTATCTGGCTGCCTGCTAACTTTATTGTTTCATCAATGATTTTATGAATATGAAGATGCTCAACTTTTGCTTCGCTCTCACGCGCAAAATCGAGCAGATTTTTAACGATGGAACGTGCCCGCTCAACGGAACTGGTAACATCATTTATCATTTCCAGTCGCTTCTCATCAGAAAGCTTGTCGTAATCCTCTTTTAGCATCTCTGAAGTAAGCATTATGTTGTTAAGTGGATTATTTAATTCATGTGCTACACCGGCCGTAAGGTTACCTATTGCGCGAATTTTGTGTGATTCCACAAGGATGTTTTGTCGTTTTTCAAGTTCTGACATCATATGATTAAGTGCAATAGCAAGATTTGAAAATTCATCTTTATACTTACGCTTTGGAAAAATTGGAGAAAAATCGCCACTGGCAATACGCTGTGTTGTTTCCATTAAGACATCAAGTCGCTTTGTAACATGCCTTGATATATGCACTACGACGTAAAACATTAGTAAAAGAAACATAATAAATGTTAAAATTGGAATTTTTTTTGATAGCGCAATTGAGGAAAATATCTGCTCCCTCTCTTTTTTGGTGATATCAAGTGCAAGCAAAAGCATTTTGGAACCATAGTTACGAAGTGCTTTTGCGATTTCATTAAACTTTTTGGTTTTATAAAACGCGGAATTTTTATTTTCCTTTATTAACATGTCGATTAATCTGCGGTATTGCGTCAAATGAGAATGAAGCCTCTGTATTTCTTTTGCACCAACCACAGGAACTATCTCTTTGGAGGCTCGCTTAAGAAGAGTATCGGCCTCGTCCAAATGTTGGAGCACCTTATCTAATTCTGACTTGTATAAAAAATAATTTTTCTCGTATCTTCTTGCCTGCTGAAATTCTTCGGTGCAAAGCTCCGTTATCTCCAAGAGCTGCATACTCCACTCTGTTCTGGATAAAATAATGCTTGTTGTAATCGACATAGCAGTACCGATTAAGAAGATTATTAAAAAAAAGATAAAAAGACGTAGGCTTATCGAAAAGCGTGGACGCTCAAGAAGTGCAGATTTGATGGTATGCTCCAAGGTGTTTAACTGTTGGCTATTTTTGCCATCAAGATGCTCAGTCAATATCTCAGATAACGACGATATTGTGGGTTTTTCTTTATTAATTTCCATTCTTTTTTAAAAGTTCTGATGCCTTAGCAATTACGACCCGCAGATCATCCGGCTTAAAGGGCTTTGAAATAAAATCAAAAGCTCCCTTCATTTTTGCTTCCCTGGCCACCTCAATAGTTGCATAGCCTGTAATCATTATCACTTTTGTGTTCTCACCCTTTTTGATAACGACATCAAGAACCTCCATGCCATCAATCTCGTCCATACGAATATCAGTTACAACAATATCAAACTGTTTTTCTCCGATTCTTTCAATTGCCTTTTGGCTGTTCACGAAACTTTCAACTTTATGACCGTCATTTTCAAGAGCCTGCTGCAATCTTTTTCCAACAACAATTTCGTCATCGATTATACAAATATCAAGTTTTGCTTTCCCCATTATTCAACCCTTTACATATTTAAAATATATTTATTTAAAATCTATTGACAAGATATCAAAGACGTAAAATTTTAGCAAACACACTTTTGGGTGTTGAATCTTGGCATAATTTAAGGGAGTGTGCTCGGCTCGCTTATTAAAAATGCGTTTTAAGACAATGTAGAAAAAAGAACCGACATTTTGTGGCTAACAAAAGTTCGACTGCCCCAGTCTTTGGCGTAGAACCGTAGAACCGAAGGAATCAGACCTGTTTATTTTGAATTAAAAAAGAATTGTGAACCGTCCTTTGCCCCTGCCATGCAGGAGGACGGTTTCTGCGCCAGACTACAAATGGAGCGGGTAAAGGGGCTCGAACCCTTGACCTTCTGCATGGCAAGCAGATGCTCTAGCCAACTGAGCTACACCCGCAACATATATAGGTAAAACCTTTTTAACCGGGAAATCTCCCACTGGTCAAGCAAAGAAGATAACGAAATGAAATCCCGTAACTATTTATAATTTAAAGATATTTTTTTGAAACTTTAAAAGCTTCACTTAAAATAAGTATAAAAGTTATAGTATGAGTATGAAAATATACACAAAGACTGGTGATAAAGGTGAAACCTCGCTTCTTGGCGGTGAGCGGGTGCCAAAAAATCATATAAGAATTGAAACACTGGGTTTAATTGATGAACTTAATTCGTGGTTAGGAGTATTAATTGCTTTTAGAAATAATAACGACGAAACACAAAACATACTATTTCAGATACAAAATAATCTTATTCAAATTGCAGCGATAATTGCACAATCTGATTCAAATAATAAAAACAAATCTGAAATATTTTTCCCCCCTACAGCAGTGCTTGAATCTGAAATAGACAAACTAGAAGCAGCACTTCCAAAACTTAGCCATCTTATTTTACCAGGTGGATCAAAAGTGGCCGCATTTTTCCATGTAGTAAGAACACTAACAAGAAAACTTGAAAGACAACTAAGCACACTGGACCATGAAGCAAACGTTGAGGTTGAAATAAAAGAGTACATTAACCGTCTTAGTGATTATTTTTTTGTGGCAGCAAGATTAGAAAATAATATTCAGAACATTAAAGAAAAAAAATGGAAAAAACCATAACCTGTTTGTGTGTGTAACAAGCACTGTACCCCGCACAAAACACAGCAGTCAGAAGTCATTTGTTTTTATTCAAAAATAAATATATCTA